>JAEXXY010000227.1 GCA_023451855.1 Actinomycetes bacterium | reverse complement strand
ACGCGCAGCTGCTCGGCGCTCGGGCGCACGACCCGCGTCGCGGCCGTCACCCGGAAGTGTCCGAGCACGCGGTCGCCGCGCCGGACCGGCAGGACGGTCCACGCCTCGGTCGGCAGCCCGACGCGCTGCACCGGGATGACGCGTCCGCCCTCCGTGACGCGTCCGTCAGGGCCGACGACGGCATCGTTCCAGCGCGGGTGGGTGCCGACCCACTCGGTGCGGTCGGCGCCGAGCGCCTCGGTGATCGCGGCCCCGATGGCGACCGCCCGCTCGTCGACGCCCGAGTCGGCCGGCGCGTCGAGCAGCTGCGCCAGACCACGGATGTAGCCCTCGCGGCGCAGCGCCGCCGCCTGCTGTCGCCGGCCCCAGAGCGCCACCTCGGTCACCGCGAGCCCGACGACGACGAGCGCCACGGCCAGCTCGAGGTCCTCGCGGTGGTGGATCGAGAACGAGTAGTACGGCTCGGTGAGGAAGAAGTCGAAGCTGCCGGCCGCGGCGAGCGCCGCGAGGACCCCCGCGACCCGGTCGCCCGTCGCCGATGCGGCGACGACGGGCAGCACGAGGACCATCGCCGCGGTGCTCTGGTCCATCCCGGAGCGCACGAGCGCCAGACCCGCACCGACAACGACGGGCAGGAGCGCCGAGAGCAGGCGCACGAGCCCGCGACGGGCGGTGAACCGGCCGAGGATCGTCTCCCTGGCGTCCGTGGTCATGACTCCATGGTCGCGCCGCGCCCGCGCCCGCGCGAGGCTTCGGGCCCCATCGCGACGCCGTCTTGACGCGTCCTTGACGTCGCGGTCCTGACACACTGCCGCCGTGACCTCCACCGACCCCGGCGACACGGCCGTCCTGGCCCTGCACGGAGCCGACGTGCTCGTCCGCACGTGGGAGCGGCGCGGCTCCGACGCGTCTCCCATCGGGCCGCCGGTGCTCCTCCTCCACGCGACGGGCGAGTCCTCGCTCGACTGGGCGCGGGTGGCCGCGAGCCTGCGCGCCGACCGGACCGTCGTCGCGCTCGATGCCCGTGGTCACGGCGGCAGCAGCCGCCCGGGCACCTACCGTCTCGAGGAGATGGCCGCCGACGCCCTCGCGGTCGCCGGCAGCGTCCCGGCCCTCGCCGACGCGGGCGCCTACGACGTCGTCGGCCACTCGATGGGCGGGCTCGTCGCCCTGCTCGTCGCGGCCACCGAGCCCCGACGCGTGCGCCGGCTCGTCCTCGAGGACGTGCCCCTGCCCCACCCGCGCACGCCGAACCCGCCGACCCGGCCCGACGCCGACCCCGGTTTCGACTGGGAGATGGTGCTGCAGGTGCGGGCGCAGGTCGACGACCCCGACCCGGGCTGGGCCGACGTCGCCCGCTCGGTACGCGCGCCGACGCTCGTCGTGTGGGGCGGTCCCTCGAGCCCGATGCCGGCCGAGGACGTCGCCGAGCTGGCCCGGACCCTGCCCGCCGGCCGGCTCGTCCGCGTGGACGCCGGGCACCGCGTCCATGCCACCGACCCCGACGGGTTCCTCGCCGTGCTGCGCCCGTTCCTCGACGCGTCCTGAGCCCGGCGCGATCGGCCGCAGACGGCGACCGGCCCGCCGACGGCTCGTGGCTGTCGGCGGGCCGGTTCGGTTCCGGCGTGCGGGGGTCGGTCGCGTCAGCGCACCGTGACCGTCAGCGTCCCCAGCACGTCGGAGCGGGAGTCGGACACGAGCACGCGCACCGGGTAGGTGCCGGCCGTGGCCCAGGTGTGGTTCCCGCTGATCGTGGCGACCCCGTCGGCACCGGGTGCCGAGACCGTCGCGTCCTCCGTCACGGAGCCGTCGCCCCACTGGACCCGGGCCCTGTACGTGCCGGCAGGCACGCCGCCGGTGACGGTGCCGAGCGCGACGTCGGTGGCTGCCCCGGCCTGGGCCGACGCGTCGGCGCCCGGCGTGACCTGCATGGCCGAGCCGTTGTCGGCGACGGCGAACACGTGCACCCGTCCGGCCGTCTTCGGGTCACCCGTCTGGGTCGGCAGGCTCACCGAGTCGACCGTCCTGCCCGACGGGATGCTCAGCGGCGTCGTCGCGAACAGCTTGGCGTGGCAGCTGTCCGTGCTCGTGCCGTTGAGGCGGTAGGCCATCTCGAGCGCGACGACGTTGCCGAACTGCGCCGAGCCGCACCAGTCGCCGTACTGCACCCGGTAGGGCGCCGTCGTGCCGTCGGTGAAGTGGACCGTCGCGGTGACGTCCTGGCTCTTCTGCGTCGCCGTGCCGATGAGCGAGAGCTTCGTCGCACCCGGCGCGAGGGAGACCGTGAGCGTCTGGCCGGCGCCCGTGGCGTTGTCCTTCTGCCCAACGGGGATGCCCGGCATCGAGTAGCGCAGGTCGGTGCCCGGGACGGTCAGCAGCTTGCCCGGAACGCCGCCCGCGTCGGCGAGCGCCTCCCGGGACAGGCCCGCACGGTCGCCGTCGCACGGGACGGAGTCGCCGACGTTGCCGAAGCACACCGAGTCGAACCCGGCCGCGTACGAGGGCACCGACGCCGTGTGGACCGTGGCGCCGCCGAGGGCGGAGCCGCTGTCGCCGCCCGCCGTCACCGTGACCTTCGGCTGGTAGTAGCCCGGCTTGGCCCAGGTGTGGCTGCCGCGGATCGTGTACGACCCGAGGTCACCCGCCGTGATGGTGCCCTCCGAGGTCGAGCCGTCGCCCCAGGCGATGGTCGCCGTGGCCGTGGCCGACGGGTCCTGGCCCTGGCCGACGCCACCGGAGAAGGTGCCGACGGTTCCGGTCCAGGCGGTGTCCTCGGACGTCTCGACGGCAGGACCGGCGGCGACCTTGATGCCGGTGTTCTGCGCCTTCGAGCCGTCGGTGAGGAGCTCGACCTCCGAGAGGTTCGGCCCGGCCGCACCCTTCGTCTCCGTGACGACGAGCCGGTAGGAGGTGTACGTGCCGTTGTCGGCCAGCTTGAACGGACGCGTCTGCACCCGCCACGGGAAGGACTGGTCGGTGCGCGTGTCGAGCGTGCGCCACGTCTTGCCGCCGTCCTTCGAGCCCTCGACGCGCCACGCGGACGGGTCTCCCGCGGAGGGGCCGGAGGTGATCGTGTACCACGTGGCCCGCTGACCGACGCCCGACAGGTCGAACGTCACGGTCGGCGTCGGCGAGGCGAACGCGGCCGAGGTGCGCGACGTGTCGTCGAACAGCTTCGCGGCGTCGGCGTCCGATGCGAGGCCGGTGGCCGAGACGGTCCCACGACCGGGACCGGTCATGTCGCGCAACGGCTTCGGGGCCTCGGTGCCGGTCGTCAGCGACGGCGGTGCGTCCTGGGCGCGGGCGCCGAAGTCGGACGGCGTGCTGCCCATCGCGAAGTCGAGCGTCGAGGCGCCCGCGATCTGCGACTGGTCGACCGAGACCGACTTCTGCTTCTGGCCGTTGACCGTCAGCCCCTGGACGTACAGGTTCTTCTCCGAGTTGCCCGGGGCGTTGACGACGAGGTCGCCCTGCGTGCGGTGCACCGTGACCTGCTGGAACTTCGGCGAGCCCACCGCCCACTGCGACGAGCCGACCTGCAGCGGGTAGAGGCCGAGGGAGGAGAGGACGTACCAGGCCGACATCTCGCCGTTGTCCTCGTCGCCGGGGTAGCCCTGGCCGGTGTCGGTGCCGACGTAGAGGCGGCGAAGGATCTCGCGGACCTTCTCGGCCGTCTTGTACTGCTGGCCGGTCCAGTCGTACATGTACGCGATGTGGTGCGAGACCTGGTTGGACTGGCCGAGCTGGCCCATCCGGACGTCACGTGCCTCGAGCATCTCGTGGATCGTGCCGCCGTAGCCGCCGGGCTTCGTCGCCGTCTCGGGTGTCGCGAAGAACGTGTCGAGCTTCTTCGCGAGGGCGTCACGGCCGCCGTAGAGGTTGGCCAGGCCGGTGCCGTCCTGCGGCGCGTGGAAGGCGAAGTTCCAGCCGTTCGTCTCGGTGTAGTCGCCGCCCCATGCCTCGGGGTCGAAGGTCGCCGGGAAGCTGCCGTCGGGCCCACGGCCCTGGAAGAACCCGACCTTCGGGTTGAAGGCGTTGACGTAGTGCGTGGCCCGCTCGAGGAAGTACTGCGACTCCTCCTGCAGCTGGGCGCGCCGGGCCGCCGGCGTGGCCGGGTCCTTGGCGAGCTTCGCGGCCATGTTGCCGATGCCGAAGTCGTTGACGAGGCCCTCGAGGCCCCACGACACCGACTCGCCGGTGCTCGTGCTCGTGTAGCCGAGGAAGATCGAGGTGTCGAGGCCCTTGCGGCCCACGGCGCTCGAGGTCGGTAGGACGGTCGCGTTCTTCACGGCGGCGTCGTAGGCGCCGAGCGGGTCAGGGAGCTTGACGCCCTTGACGTACGCGTCGGCGAAGGCGACGTCCGAGCTGGTGCCCGTCATGAGGTCGGCGTAGCCCGGGGAGCTCCACCGGGCGATCCAGCCGCCGTCGCGGTACTGCTGCACGAAGCCGTCGGCGATCTCGGCCGCGACCTCCGGGTAGAGGAGGCTGTAGGCCGGCCACACGGTCCGGTAGGTGTCCCAGAAGCCGTTGTTGACGTAGATCCTGCCGTCCTTGACGGCGGCGTTCGTCGTCGTCGCCGTGGCCGAACCCGACTTGGCCGCAACGGGGCTCGCGTACTGGTAGTGCGGGTCCGCTGCCGTGCCGGTGTTCTCGAACTGGCTGTTCGGGTAGAGGTTGAGCCGGTAGAGGTTCGAGTACAGCGTCGTGCGCTGCGTGTCGGCGTTCGTGTCGGTGTTCGTCTTGACGCCGACGACGCCGAGGCGGTCGTTCCACGCGGTGTTGGCGGCCGCGTGGACGGCGTCGAAGTCGCGGTCGGCCAGCTCGAGCGCGTGGTTGCGCTTCGCCTGGTCGAGCGAGATGAACGACGTCGCGAGCTTGAGCACGAGGGTCTTGTTCGTGCTCGTGTCGAACGACGCGTACCGCGTGCCGGCGTGCCCGTTGGGGGCGGTGCCGGAGGCGGTGGCGGGCCGGTCGAAGGAGCCGTAGACGAACATCCGGCTGCGGCCGGCGGACAGGCCGCTGCCGTTGTCGACCCAGCCGGTCACCGTGCCCGCCGCGGCGTCGACGGTGAAGGTGCCGTTGTCGTCGATGGTGTCGAGGACGAGGCTGCCCTTGGCCGCGCCGGTCGGGAAGGTGAACCGGTAGACGCCGCCGTGGTCGGCCGGCGTCATCTCCGACACGAGGCCGCCCTGGAGCACGGCCTTGTAGTAGTCGGGCCGGGCCACCTCGGTCCTGTGGTCGAAGGTCAGGGCACGACCGGACGCGCTGCCGGTCGGGGTGCCGGTCGTGGCGGAGGGCATGACCGAGAGCTGGTTGCGGTCACCCATCCAGGGGCTCGGCTCGTGCGAGATCGCCAGGCCCTGCATCACCGGCAGGTTCGAGGCGTTGTTGGCCGACTGGTAGTAGTACTCCCACGACTGCGAGTTCGCGTTCGTCACCGGCGTGAAGAACGTGAACCCGTTGGGCAGCGCGCTGATCGGCAGGTTGTTGCCGCGCGAGAAGCTGCCCGAGGCGTTGGTGCCCCGACGCGTGTCGACGAAGTTCGTCAGGTCCGCCGCGTCGACCGCGGCCGGGTGGGCCGCGACGTCGAGGTCGTCGATCCAGCCGCCGAAGCGGGTGTCCTTCTTGGCCGTGTCGTTGTCGTAGCCGACGAGGATGCGGTCGATCGTCTTGCCGGCGGCGACCGTGCCGACGTCGACGGAGACGGCGTTCCACTGGTTGGCGTAGAGGATCTTGCCCTTGCCCTGGCCGTTCGGGCTCGCGGCGACGCCGTTGGCGTCGGTGGCCTCGAGGTCGGACAGGTACGTCCCGTCGGTGAAGTGCAGGTCGAGGGCGCTGAACGTCGACGGGTAGGTGAGGTCACCCGCAACCATGTCGGGGAAGACCTTGTAGGACAGGCGAGTTGCCGGGTTGACCGGCAGGTTGACGTCGAAGAGGCGGTTCCAGGCGTAGCCGCGGCCGTCCGCCGTGTGACCGCCGGAGTAGCGCAGCGCCTTGACCCCGGTCCAGCCGACGAGGGGCTTGATGTTGAAGCCGGAGATCGGGCCCGAGCCGACCTTGGTCACCATCGGCGTCGCCGGACCGGTGCCGGTCGAGCCGTCGGAGATGTCCCAGTCGGCCAGCTGCACGATGCCGCCGGAGTGCACCGCCGTGACGTTGAGCCGGTAGTAGGCGTAGTTGCCCGGGGTCGCGACCGTGAAGTCCTGCTTGGCGAACCGGCCGGCGAAGTCGATGTTGCTGCGGGTGTCGAGGTCGGTCCACGTCGTGCCGTCGGCCGAGCCCTGGAGCGTGAAGCTCTTCGGGTCGCGCTCGGGCGAGTCGTTGGCCGAGGTGAGCGAGTAGCGCACGACCTTGGCCGGCGACGCGAGCTGGTAGCGCACCCAGCCGCTCGAGGCGAAGGCGAGCCACTTGGTGTCCGGGTTGGCGTCGGCGAGGTTGGCCGCCACCTCACCCGGCGAGTTCTCGGCGCTGGCCGTGACGGCGGTGACCTGGCCGAGCAGGCTCCCGTCGACGCTGACCGTGCCGGTGACGTTCTTCTGGCGTGGCCCGTCGGGGCCGTTCTCGACCGTCGAGAAAGCCGGCTGGGGGTCGCCGTTCTCGAACGAGGTCGTAAAGCTGCCCGTGTCGTCGGCGGCCGCGGCCGCCGCGCTGGGCGGTCCGGCGACCGCCCCCATCGTCGAGGTGACCAGCAGCGCCATGGCGACGGCGCCTCTCTGGATCCCTGGTGTCAAACCCATCGGTTCCTCCGTGCTCGTCCTTGAGCTGAGCGGTGCAAGACCCCGCGAGACTTGCTCCGCGGGACGAGTGTCGTCAACGGTGCAGATGGTTTGTGTCCGGTCAGGACAGCCAATCGGACAGGAACCGGGCGCCCCCTGCTCGGTCGAGCGCATTTCGTTGCCGCGGCTCGCCTCGATCTGCTCAGATGGCAGGTATGACAGCGTTGTCTGACCACCGGACAGGCACACGTCCCACGATGGCGGACGTGGCCGCCGAGGCTCACGTCTCGGTCAAGACGGTGTCGCGCGTCGTCAACCACGAGCCCGGGGTCCGACCCGACACCGCCGAGCGTGTCCGGGCCGTCATCGAACGGCTCGGCTTCCGCCGCCACGACGGCGCCCGGCTCATCCGCCAGGGGCGGACCTTCACCATCGGACTCGTCGTCGAGGACCTCGCCAACCCCTTCTACTCCCTCGTCGGGGCGGCCGTGGAGCGCGAGGCACGGATCCGCCAGCACCAGCTCATCACCGCCTCGGCCGAGGGGTCCCCGAGCCGCGAGCGCGCCGCGCTCGAGGCGCTCATCGCCCGACGCGTCGACGGCATCGTCGTCGTGCCCGCGAGCGAGGCCGCCTCGGCCGACCCGGAGATCGACGCGAGCGGCACCCCGATCGTCTACATGGACCGCCCGGTTCGAGGCACGCCTCGCGACACCGTCCTCAGCGACAACCAGGGCGGGGTCCGCAGCGCCATCGAGCACCTCGTGGCCCACGGTCACCGCCACATCGCCTTCCTCGGCGACGACCCCGGCTTCTGGACCGCCCGCCAGCGCCGGGAGTCCTTCGTCGCCACGCACGACGCGCTCGGGCTGCCCGGCTCGGCCCGGGTCGTCATGGGCCCGCACTCGGTCGTGTCGGTGCGCGACGTCCTGACCCGGTGGAGCGCCGGCCCCGAGCCGATCAGCGCGGTCATCACCGGCAACAACCGGATCACGCTCGCGGCGCTCTTCGCGATCCGCGACCTCCACGCGAGCCTGTCGCTCGTCGGCTACGACGACTTCGAGCTCGCCGAGCTCATCGACCCACCCGTGACCGTCGTCCACCAGGACCCGGCCGCCATGGGGCAGAAGGCGGCCCAGCAGCTGTTCTCCCGCCTCCTCGGCGACGAGTCCCCACCGCAGACCGTCGTCATGCCGACGCGTCTCATCGTCCGCGCGTCCGGCGTCCGCCGCGACGGCACCCGAGGAAACCACCGATGACCACGACCCAGCACCTCGTCCCGAGGCACCTGCCCGTCAACACCCCGCACCGCTTCTACCGCGGCGGAGAGCGCATCCTGGCCTTCCGCGGCCTGCCGGTCCCCGACGGTTTCGACGGCCACCGGCCCGAGGACTGGCTCGCCTCGACGACCCGCCTCTTCGCCGAGGGCGGCGGCGGCGTCACGTACCTCGACGACGGCACCGACCTGCCGTCCGTGCTCGAGTCCGACCCGCAGGAGTGGCTCGGCGCCGCGCACGTCGACGCGTTCGGCGTCGTGCCGGGGCTGCTGACCAAGCTGCTCGACAGCGGCGAGCGCCTGCCGGTCCACTCCCACCCGGACCGCGCCTTCGCCAAGGCCCACCTGCACTGCGACAACGGCAAGACCGAGGCCTGGATCGTCCTCGACGCCGAGCCCGGCGCCCGCGTCTGGCTCGGGTTCCGCGACGAGGTCTCCCCGGAGCGCCTCGCCGACCTCGTCGAGGCCCAGGACGAGCAGCTGCTCGCGGCCCTCAACCCGGTCGAGGTGACCCGCGGCGACGCGATCCTCGTGCCCGCGGGCCAGCCGCACGTCATCGGTGAGGGCGTGCTCGTCCTCGAGCTGCAGGAGCCCACCGACCTGTCCGTCATGCTCGAGCACGAGCGCTTCGGCCTCGAGGAGGCGCACGCCTTCCTCGGCCTCGAGCGCGGACTCGCGCTGCGCAGCGTCGACCGCGGACCGCTGACCCCGGAGGCCCTCGCGGACCTGCGGCGACGCTGGTCCGACGTCGCCGGCGCCGGTGGCGCGCTGCCCGGGCAGGCCGACACCTTCTTCCGGGCGCAGGTCGTCCGGCCGACCGGCTCCGAGCCGGTCACCGTCGAGGCGGCGTTCGCCGTCACGGTCGTCGTCGACGGTCACGGGACCCTCGTGACCGGCGCCGACGACACCGGCGGCGCTTCGATGGACATCACCAGGGGAGATGTCCTCCTCGTCCCCCACGGCGCGGGCTCCGTCCGTGTCGAGGGAGACGTCACCGTCATCCGGTGCATGCCGCCGGACGGCACTCCTGCCGCCTGACCGCGGCACCGACACACGGCCGGACCCGGAGGGGGCACCGGCACCGCACCGAGCGTCTCAGCCACCAACCGGTCGAGGCGTCGGAACCAACAAGGAGGATCAATGCGCAACAGGGCTGTTGCAGCCGTGGCGATGGCGGGGGTCGTGGCCGTCGCCCTCGCCGCCTGCGGGTCTGGCTCGACCAACGACACCGGCGGGTCCGGTGGCGCCCCGAGCACCTCGCTCGCGACCAAGGCCGGCGGCGCCGGCGGTGACGTCGGCGTGTTCACGTGGTGGGCCGCCGGCTCGGAGAAGAAGGGCCTCGACGCACTCGTGGCGCTCTTCAAGGAGAAGTACCCGAACGACAACTTCGTCAACCTGGCCGTGGCCGGTGGCGCCGGCTCGAACGCGAAGGCCAAGCTCGCGTCCGACCTGCAGAACAACCAGCCGCCGGACTCGTTCCAGGGCCACGCCGGCGCCGAGCTCGCCGACTACATCGACGCGGGTCAGATCGAGCCCGTCAACGACGTCATCCAGGCGCTCGGTGGCGAGTCGGTGTTCCCGAAGAACCTCATCGAGCGGCTGACGGTCGACGGGAACATCTACTCGGTGCCCTCGAACATCCACCGCGCCAACGTCGTGTGGGCCAACGTCGCCGTCCTGAAGAAGGCCGGGGTCAACCAGCCGCCGAAGGACATCAAGTCCTGGATCGCCGACATGGACAAGGTCAAGGCGTCCGGTGTCTCGACGCCGCTGTCGGTCTCGGGCACGTGGACCCAGGTCCAGCTGTTCGAGAACGTGCTCATCGCCGACCTCGGCGCCGACAAGTACAGCGGCCTGTTCGACGGCAAGACCAAGTGGGACTCCCCCGAGGTCAAGGCCGCCGCGGCCGACTACAAGAAGCTCCTGACGTACGCCAACACGGCCTCCGACGGTGACGACTGGCCGGTGGCGACCGACATGGTCATCGACGGCAAGGCCGCCTACAACGTCATGGGCGACTGGGCCGTGGCCGAGTTCGCGGACAAGGGCAAGAAGCAGGACCAGGACTGGACGTGGTTCCCGACCCCGGGCACCGACGGCGTCTTCGACTTCCTCGCCGACTCCTTCACGCTCCCCAAGGGCGCGAAGAACCCCGGCGGCACGAAGGACTGGCTCATGCTCATCGGCTCGGCCGACGGACAGAAGGCCTTCAACCTGGCCAAGGGCTCGATCCCGGCGCGCACCGACGTGCCGAAGACCGACTTCCCGCCCTACCAGCAGTCCGCGATGGACGCCTTCAAGTCGAACACCATCGTGTCCTCGATCGCGCACGGCGCCGCCGTGTCGCTCGCGTGGAACGCGGACATCAGCACCGCGATCAGCAAGTTCTACTCGAGCAAGGACGACGCAACCCTCGTGAGCGACCTCACGGCCGCCGCGAAGAAGTACGTCAGCTGACGCGGCTGCGGCCCACCGTCCACTGACGCCGTCGGCCGGCGCGGTCCCCTGCTCCATCCGGGGTCCGCGCCGGCCGGTCGGCCACCTCCAGCGCCCCACCGTTCCCAGCAAGGACCACCATGCGCAAGACCAAGGACTGGCTGCCGGGGTTCCTCCTCGTGCTGCCGTCGATCATCCTCGTCGGGGTCTTCGTCTACTGGCTCATCGCCCGCACGTTCGCGACGTCGCTCGATCGCACCGTGACCAAGGCCACCAAGCGCGTCACCAACCCGGGCGGCCTCGAGAACTACTCGAAGCTGCTCGGCAGCGACGACTACCAGCACGCCCTCTTCAACCTCCTCGTCCTCACCGTCGCCTTCGTCGCGGGCACGATGCTCTTCGGCCTCCTGTGGGCCGTCCTTCTCGAGAAGGGCGTGCGCGCCGAGGGCATCTTCCGCTCGGTGTACCTGCTGCCGATGGCGATCTCGTTCATCGCGGCCGGCATCGTGTGGCGCTGGCTGCTCTCGCCCGGGAAGGGCGACCAGGCCGTCGGCCTCAACCAGCTGCTCGCGATGGTCGGGCTCGAACGCTTCCAGAGCGCGTGGTGGCAGTCACCAAGCGCGTTCTCGATGGCGGCCATGGCGATCCCGGCCATCTGGCAGCTGTCCGGCTACGTCATGGCCCTGTTCCTCGCGGGCTTCCGCGGCATCAGCGAGGACCAGCGCGAGGCCGCCCGCATCGACGGCGCGAGCGAGTGGAAGCTGTACCGCCACGTCCTCTTCCCGCAGCTGTCCCCGATCGCCCTGTCGGCGCTCATCATCATCGGCCACATGTCGATGAAGATGTTCGACCTCATCTACGCGATCGCCGGCCAGAACTCGTACAAGGCCTCGGTGCCCGCGACGATGATGTGGACCCAGATGTTCCAGCAGAACAACCCGACCGCCGCCGCGGTCAACGCCACGATCCTGCTGGTGCTCGTCGCCCTCGTCGTCGTGCCGTACCTCATCTACACGAACAAGACGGAGAAGGAGACGCGCGGATGACCGCCACGACGAACGAGGTCGCGCCGGCCGCCGCCGGCGGGCGTGGTGGCGCGGTCGGCGAGCCGATCCCCACGCGTCGCAGCACGGGCAAGGCGCCCGGCACCGAGGGCACCGTGTGGGGACGCACCGTCCGGTACGGCCTGCTGGTCCTCTTCCTCATCATGATCCTGCTGCCGCTCTACGTGCTGCTCGTCACGAGCTTCAAGCGCAGTGGCGACGTGACGGCGAGCCAGGCGTGGTCGCTGCCCACGGTGTTCTCCCGCGAGGGCTGGGCCTCGGCGTGGACGGCCCTCTCGCCGCCCCTGTTCCGCTCGCTCGTCCTCGCCCTGTCGGTCGCCGTGGTCTCCTCGGCGCTCGGCTCGGTCAACGGGTTCGTCTTCTCCAAGTGGCGCTTCCCGGGGGCGACGACAGTGTTCACGCTGTTCCTCTTCGGGATGTTCATCCCCTACCAGGCGGTCATGATCCCGCTGCAGGGCATGCTCATCGACGTCCAGACGACGCCGGGCTTCGCGTGGTTCGAGGGAATCCCCAAGCTCATCGCCGTCCACATCATCTTCGGCATCCCGATCTGCACGCTGATCTTCCGCAACTACTACTCCACGGCGCTGCCGACGGAGATCCTCGAGGCGGCCAAGGTCGACGGCGCGGGCCTGCTCCGCACGTTCTTCTCGGTCGTCCTGCCGATCTCGATCCCGGGCTTCGTCGTGACGATGATCTGGCAGTTCACCTCGGCGTGGAACGACTTCCTCTTCGCGCTGTTCCTCACCAACCGCAACAACGGCCCGGTGACGTACGCGCTCAACGAGCTGGCCGGCGGGCAGAACCCGAACTACCCGCAGATCATGGCGGGCGTGCTCCTCGCGTCGATGCCGACGCTGCTCGTCTACATCCTGCTCGGCCGCTACTTCATCGGCGGCCTCATGAGCGGCTCGGTCAAGTAGCCGGCACCCGAACGGCGCGGCCCCCACCCGGGGACCGCGCCGTTCGCGCGTCGGGGCGTGCCGACGCCTCAGTCCTCGGTCCGACGGGCGTACGCGCGGATCGCGAGCGGCGCGACGACGGCCGTGATGAGCAGCGACCACCCGATCGACACGCCGACGGGGTGCTGCAGGGGCCAGGCCGCGTCCGGGGGTGCGGCCGGGACGTTGCCCCACAGCTCGCGCATCGCCTGGACGAGCGCGCTGATGGGGTTCCACTCGGCGATGGTGCGCAGCACCGGTGGCATGGCCGCGGTCGGCGCGAACGTGTTGGCCAGGAAGGTGATCGGGAACATCGTCGTGAACATCAGGCCGTTGACGGCCTCGGGCGAGCGCATCGCCGAACCGACGAGGATGCCGACCCAGATCATCGCGAAGCCGAAGAGCAGCAGCAGCGCGAAGGCGAGCACGGCGGGGCCGAAGCCGCCCCGGATCCGCCAGCCGATGACGAGCCCGGTCATCGACATGACGAAGACGCCGATGCTCGAGTGGATGATGCCGTAGACGCTGCGGCCGATGAGGACCGAGCCGCGCCGGATCGGCAGCGACCGGAACCGGTCGATGATGCCCTTCTCGAGGTCCATGTTGAGGCCGTTGGCGACGATGAACGAGGAGAACGCCATCGTCTGGGCCATGATCCCGGGCAGCAGCCACTCGCGGTAGGAGGCGCTGTCGGTCTGGATCGAGCCGCCGAAGACGAAGGCGAACAGGACGACGAACATGATCGGCTGGATCGTGACGTCGGTGAGCATCTCCGGCTGGCGCCGGGTGTGCTTGAGGTTGCGCCAGACCATCATCTGGACCTGGCGCAGCAACCCCGGCGGGTGCAGGACGGGCGCCGCGGCGTCGGCGCGACGCCGGGTGTCGGTGGCGGTGGACTGGGTCATCGGGACTCCCCCTCCCCGGACGCGGCGGCGGCGCCCTCCTGCTCGGCCCGGTGGCCGGTCAGGCTGAGGAAGACGTCGTCGAGGCTCGGACGCTTGAGGCCGAGGTCGTCCAGGACGATCTCGCTGCGGTCGAAGACGGCGGCCACGCGCGTCATGTCGGACAGGCCCTCGGCGGGCGCGGTCAGCTGGCGGGCCGGGACGTCGACGTGGACGTCGCTGACGTGCGAGGCGAGCAGGGCGCGCGCCTCCTCGAGCTGGTCGGCGTGCGACACGGTGAGGACGATGGCGGCCTGGCCGGACTGGTCCTTCAGCTCGAGCGGCGTGCCCTCGGCGATGACCCGGCCGTGGTCGATGACGACGATGCGGTCGGCGAGCTGGTCGGCCTCCTCGAGGTACTGGGTCGTGAGCAGGAGCGTCGTGCCCTCGGCGACGAGGCCGCGCAGCACCTCCCACAGCTCGACGCGGCTGCGCGGGTCGAGCCCGGTGGTGGGCTCGTCGAGGAAGAGGACCGGAGGTGCGGCGATGAGGCTGACCGCGAGGTCGAGGCGGCGCCGCATGCCACCGCTGTACTCCTTGACGACCTTGTTGCCGGCGTCGGTGAGCGAGAAACGCTCGAGCAGGTCGTCGGACAGGCGTCGCACGTCGGGCCGGCCGAGCCCGTAGAGCGAGCCGATGAGCCGGAGGTTCTCGCGGCCGGTCAGCATCTCGTCGACCGTGGCGGCCTGGCCGGTGAGGCCCATGCTGCGGCGGACTGCCTCAGGATCGGTGCGCACGTCGTGCCCGGCGACGCGGGCGGTGCCGCTCGTCGGGGCGGTGAGCGTGGTCATCATGCGGACCGTGGTGGTCTTGCCGGCGCCGTTGGGGCCGAGCAGACCGAGGACGGTGCCCTGGGGCACCGTGAAGGAGACGTCGTCGACGGCGGTCATGTCGGCGAAGCGCTTGACGAGGTGCTCGGCCTCGATGGCCGGGGCGTCGGAGCGGTCGGAGGGACGAGGTGGTCGGTCGGTGTCGGCGAGGGTCATGTGAGGGCTCCCGAGTGGTCTTCGGTGACAGGACCGACAGTAGGTCCCGCCACCGACAGCCTAGGTCGCGAGTGGACGCCGTCAACATCTTTTGCCGGGTGGCCCGTTTCGCCGTAGGCGTACGCGAACCGCTCGGTCCCGGCGCCCGCGGGTGCGACGCTGGCTGGAGGCGTCGCAGCCACGGCACCGACGACAGGAGACCGCGATGACCAGCCGACCCGCCGGACCCGTAGGACCCCCCACCCGTCGACGCGGGCCCCTGCTCCGTCACGTCTACGGCGGGCTCATCCGCGGTCTGCGGCTGCGTCAGGGCCGCACCCTGGCCGAGGTCGCCGGTGAGGCCGGCATCTCCGTGGCCTACCTGTCCGAGGTCGAGCGCGGGCTCAAGGAGCCGTCGTCGGAGGTCCTCGACGCCGTGTGTCGCGCCCTGGGCTCGAGCATCACGCACCTCATCGGCGCCGCCCACCGGCAGCTGCTCGACCTCACGGCCGAGGCGGCGGTGGCACCCGTCCTCGACCTGACGACCCGCATCGAGCACCAGCGCGTCGACCAGGGCGCGCTGACGCCCGTGGCCCCACCGGCCACGGGCGCCCGCGCGTCGTTCGTCCTCGCCTGCTGAGGCTCTCGGCCCTCAGTCGACCCTTCAGTCGACCCTTCAGTCGATGAGGCTGCCCCACGTGTTGTTGCCGACGACCCCGTCGACGACGAGGCCCACCTTCGACTGGTAGGACCGGACGGCCGAGTTCGTGGCCGGACCGAAGGAGCCGTCGACCGTCAGCGGGTAGCCGGCGTCGACGAGCTCGCGCTGCAGACCGGTGACGGCGTCCCCGCTCGCGCCCTGGCGCAGCACCGGCAGGATCGAGTACCAGGTGTCGTTGCCGACGACACCGTCGACGGACAGGCCGTGCGCCGACTGGTAGGAGCGCACCGCGGACTCGGTGCCGGAGCCGAAGACCCCGTCGGCCGTGACCGGCCGGCCGGAGGCCCGCAGCATGTACTGCAGGGTGCGAACCGCCGTACCGCTGCTGCCGTTGCGCAGGACCGGCAGCGCCGTCTCGGTCGAGCCGCCGCCGGAGCCGCCCGTGCCGTACTTGGCGAGCACGTCCTTGGCGTAGGCGATCCGCTGGCTCGTGGCGCACGTGCCGCACCGCTCGAACTTCTGCATGAAGACGGTCGTGGCGGTGTCGACGCTGGAGGAGGCCCTCAGGTCGGCCAGGCCGTAGCCGGAGAAGGTCGTCAGCTCGTACCAGATGAAGTCGAGCTGGCCGCCGAGGTCGTAGCGGCTGCGCCCGGTCTTCGCGACGTACCAGACGAGGTTGTCGCTGGCGTCGTGGTCCCAGCGGCCGCCTTCGCTCCACTGGGCGATCCCCATGCCCGGACCGCCGGCCTGGTTGGCGTACGGGTTGATCGGGCTGCCGGACTCCTGGATGAGGTTGCCGACGATGCCGGCCGCCTGGTTCTGGGTCAGCCCCTTGCCGACGAAGTAGTCGAACGCGGTCTGGTCGTTGCCGGCGGCCGAGGCGCTCGGTGCCACGGCGACGCCGAGCACGAGCACGGCGACCGCCGCGAGGAGGCCGGACAGCGTCCGGCGACGGGTCTTCATCAGGTGTTCCTCCTGCTGTGTCGGGCCCGCCTCCTCAGGCGAGCAGCCTGCTCCACGTGTTGAGACCCACGACGGCGTCGGGGTCGAGGGCGCTGGCGGTCTGGAACGAGCGCACCGCCGAGGCCGTGCCCGGACCGAAGACGCCGTCGACGGTGACGGAGTAGCCCTTGGCGGTCAGGGCCGTCTGGACGCCGCGGACCGCGTCGGAGGTCTGGCCCTGGCTGCACGTCACCGCGAGCGGCGACTCCCACGTGAGCCGGCCGATGCTGCCGTCCGCCGTGAGGCCCTTGGACTGCTGGAACGACACGACCGCGGCCTGGGTGCCGGGGCCGAACGAGCCGTCGACGGTGAGGCTTCGCCCCGAGTGGCGCAGCAGGTACTGCGCCACCGTGACGCGGAAGCCCGATGCACCCTGCGACAGCGTCGGCCACGAACGCGTCGGCGGCGGAGGCGGGTTCGAGGTGCCGAGCATCGCCGCGACCTCCGACCGGAGCTGGGGAAGCTTGGCGTACAAGGCATCTCCCGGACAGTCGGTGTCGAGGAAGTCGCGGTGGCCGTAGATGTCCTCGGGACCGAGACCGTACGTCTGGCACAGGTACGCGCACAGGTTCACGAGGGCCGTCCACTGCGCGCTCGTCGGCAGCGTCGTCATGTACGTGCCCTCGTTCTCGATGCCGATCGACGTCGAGTTCTGGCCGGTGCAGTGCGCTCCGAGCGGGAACACGCTGCTCGAGCCGGAGCCGAGGCCCTCGACCGAGCGGTGCCGGCCCTCGAGCGTGTAGCCCCCGCGGCTGATGGTGAACTGCTGCCCGGAGTCGACCCAGCCGCGTGCGAAGTGCCACTGCTGGATGTTGCGGGCGATCGTGTACGCCGCGGCCTGCGAGTAGTCGGTCGTGTTCGCCGAGTCGGTGTGGTGCACGAGGATCTTCTGCGGCGGGCCGACCATGCTGATCGTCGACGTCGCGGGCTGGGCGCCCCACGTGGCGCAGGAGACGATCGCGGGCCTGGCCACGGCGGCGTTGGCGGCGTCGGCGGCGAGGGCCTTGCCGACGGACAGGACCCCCAGGCCACCCACGCCGAGCAGCCCGCCCAGCACGACCCGGCGCGAGGGTCGGGGTGCCGGGTTGGCCGTCAGATGCCGCACTGCGACGCGCTCCACGTCTGGCCGGAGCGGATGTCGACGTGGGTGTGGTCGGAGTGGCCCGGGTATCCGGGGCCGAAGATGCCTCCCATGCCGGCGTAGCGGGCGTTCTGCGCGATGGTGCACAGCGTCGTGCCGCTGTCGGCGGGCACGAGGTCGAGCGCCGTTCCGTACGTGTGCTGCCCGCCGCCGGTGCCGCCCACCGAGGCGTCGCACGCCGTGTCGCGGAAGCCCGACGTCACGCGCAGCGGGTGGTCGCCCATCCGGTGACGCAGCGCCTCGGCCCGCCACATGACGCGCTTGAGGTTCTCCCGCGCGGTGGCCAGGGACACCGACCCGTTGCCGTTGAGGCCGCGGCCGCAGTTCTCGCTGGCCTCGGCGTAGCTGAAGTGGACCGGCGTGCAGTCGGGGTCCTGCAGCGCGTAGATCTTGGAGAACGTGGCCGGTCCGGCGACACCGTCGGCCGCGAGGCCGTAGGCGGACTGGAAGTTCTTGACGGCGGTCGTCGTCTGGCCGCCGTACTGGCCGTCGATGGCCATGTTGACGCCGTAGCCGGCCCAGCCGGCGACGCGGATCTGCAGCTGGCTGACGTCCGAGCCGGACGTGCCGCTGCTCAGCGTGCGGCTCCACGTGTAGCACTCGTCGGCGTGGGCCGTCGGGGCCGTGGCGGTCACCGTGGCCGTGGCGACGGTGAGGCCGCCGGCGGCGAGGGCGAGGGCCGCGAGAGAGCGGGCGAGTCGTGAGGTGCGCATGTGCGGGTCCTTTCCTGGGTTGCCGTGTCGTGCACCTCGCAGCGTGTCCGATTCGTCCCGTTCGCGCGCGTCGAGCCGATGGGGAGCACTCCCCATCGGCTCGAGCGCCCGGCTCTGCGCGGGGTCACCCGGCGGGCGACAACCGGGCCTCCTCGGCCCGCTCGACGACGTGGTCGACGACGCCGAACTCGACCGCCTGCTCGGCCGTGAGGACCTTGTCGCGGTCGGTGTCGAGGCGCAGCTGCTCGATACTGCGCCCGGTATGGCGGCTCAGCACCTCCTCGACCTGGGAGCGCACGCGGAGCAGCTCGTCGGCCTGGAGGGCGAGGTCGCTCACCGTGCCCTGCCCGCCGGCGGACGGCTGGTGGAGCAGGACGCGCGAGTGCCGCAGCGCGAAGCGCCGCCCCGGCTCGCCGGCGGCGAGCAGCACGGCCGCGGCCGACGCCGCCTGCCCGAGGCACCACGTCGCGACCGGCGTCGGCACGTACTGCATCGTGTCGTAGAGGGCCATGAGCGCCGTGAAGGAGCCGCCGGGACTGTTGACGTAGAGCGAGACCTCGCGCTCCGGCGCGACGTCGGCGAGGTGGAGCAGCTGGGCCATGACGACGTTGGCGACACCGTCGTCGATCTCGGTGCCCACGAAGATGATCCGCTCCTGCAGCAGCCGGCTGTAGATGTCGAAGCTGCGCTCGCTGGCCGGCGTGCGCTCGACGACGTACGGGATCGTGTAGCTCATCTCAGGCCCACCGTCCGCTGGACGCCCTGCGGGCGGACGTCGGCGAGCGAGGCGACGACGTGGTCGACGATGCCGTACGCCTGCGCCTCCTCGGCGCTGAACCACCGGTCGCGCTCGCTGTCGAGGGTGATCTGCTCGACGCTCTGGCCGGTGTGCTCGGCCTGCAGCTCGTTGACACGGCGCTTGACGGCCTTGAGGTTGTTCGCCTGCACCTCGACGTCGGCGGCCGTGCCCTGGATGCCGGCCGAGGGCTGGTGCATCATGATCCGCGCGTTGGGCAGGGCGAAGCGCTTGCCGGGCGTGCCGGCGCCGAGGAGGAACTGCCCCATCGACGCCGCGAAGCCGAGGGCGAGCGTCGACACGTCGTTGGGGATGACGCGCATCGTGTCGTAGATGGCCAGGCCCGCCGTGACGGAGCCGCCGGGGCTGTTGACGTAGAGGCTGATGTCGCTGCGCGGGTCGCGCGCGGACAGGAGCAGGAGCTGGGCGGTGATCCGGTTGGCGACGGGGTCGTCGACCTCGGACCCGAGCACGATGATCCGCTGGTGGAGCAGCTGCATCGACAGCTGGTCGTCCAGCGCCGCTGGTGCGAGTGTGTCTGTCATGCCCCCAGCGTGGGGCCGGACGCGTCATCCGGAGGCGCGGCTCTGCCACGGGCGAATTCGCCCCTGGCGGACCGATCACCGAGGGTCGGGGGCCGCGCCCCGGTAGGTTGCCGTGCATGGAAGCCGACGTCGTCGTCGTGGGAGCCGGCCTCGCCGGGCTCGTCGCCACCGCCGAGCTCGCCGATGCCGGCAAGCGGGTGGTGCTCGTGGACCAGGAGGGTGAGCAGTCGCTCGGCGGCCAGGCGTTCTGGAGCTTCGGGGGCCTGTTCCTCGTCGACTCGCCCGAGCAGCGGCGCATGGGCATCCGGGACTCCATCGAGCTGGCGACCCAGGACTGGATGGGCTCGGCGCAGTTCGACCGCGAGGAGGACTTCTGGCCGCGCAAGTGGGCCGAGGCCTACCTGCACTTCGCGGCGGGAGAGAAGCGGGCGTGGCTGCACGACCTCGGCCACCGCCTCTTCCCCGTCGTCGGGTGGGCCGAGCGCGGGGACGGCCGGGCGGACGGCCACGGCAACTCCGTGCCGCGCTTCCACATCACGTGGGGCACCGGCCCCGGCATCGTCGAGCCGTTCGAGCGTCGCGTGCGGGCCGGCGTCGCGGCCGGACGCGTCACCCTCGCCTTCCGCCACCGCGTCGACGAGCTCGTCGAGTCCGGTGGCGTGGTCAGCGGCGTCCGCGGCGCGGTCCTCGCCCCTGACGGCGCGGCCCGGGGAAAGGCCACGAGCCGCGAGGTCGTCGGCGACTTCGAGCTCACGGCCCAGGCGGTCATCGTGACGAGCGGCGGTATCGGCGGCGACCACGACCTCGTGCGGCGCGCGTGGCCCGAGCGGCTCGGCACGCCGCCCAAGCGGATGGTCGCGGGGGTCCCTGCGCACGTCGACGGCCGGATGCTCGGCATCACCGAGGCCGCGGGCGGGCGCATCATCAACCCCGACCGGATGTGGCACTACACCGAGGGCCTGCGCAACTGGGACCCGATCTGGGACAACCACGGCATCCGCATCCTGCCGGGTCCCTCGTCGCTGTGGGTCGACGCGACCGGCCGGCGCTTCCCGGCGCCCTACTTCCCCGGGTTCGACACCCTGGGCACGCTCGGGCACATCGTGCGCACCGGCTACGACTACTCGTGGTTCGTGCTGACCCAGAAGATCATCGAGAAGGAGTTCGCCCTCTCCGGCTCGGAGCAGAACCCGGACCTCACGGGCAAGGACGTGCGCCAGGTGCTCGGACGCGTCCGCCCGGGGGCACCGGCGCCGGTCGAGGCGTTCAAGCAGCACGGCGAGGACTTCGTCGTGGCCGACACCCTCGAGCAGCTCGTCCGCGGCATGAACGCGCTGACGGGCGAGGACCTCGTCGACGAGAGGTCGCTGCGCGCGACGATCGTGGCGCGCGACAACGAGATGGCCAACGACTTCGGCAAGGACGCCCAGGTCACGGCGATCCGCGGCGCTCGGAACTACCGCGGCGACAAGCTGATCCGCGTCGCGACACCGCACCGGCTCCTCGACCCGAAGGCGGGCCCGCTCATCGCGGTGCGGCTCAACATCCTGACCCGCAAGACCCTCGGCGGCCTCGAGACCGACCTCACCGGACGCGTCATGCGAGCCGGCGGCGAACCGCTGCCGGGCGTCTACGCGGCAGGCGAGGTCGCCGGCTTCGGCGGCGGCGGGATGCACGGCTACAACTCGCTCGAGGGCACCTTCCTCGGCGGGTGCCTCTTCAGCGGCCGCACGGCCGGTCGCTCCGTGGCCGCGGCGCTCTGACCGCCGGACGCTCGCTACCCAAACCGGACCCCAGCCCTTATCTTTACCCCGTGAATTCATCGCAGGCATCCCCCGGCTCGCAGGCGTCACTGCGCGAAGCCAACCGCCTGCGTGTCCTCGAGGCCCTGCGCGACCAGGGGGCCATGACCCAGGTCGAGATCGCCGGCGCGACGGGGCTGTCCCCCGCGACCGTCTCGAACATGGTGAAGGAGCTCGACGCGGCAGCTGCCGTCGAGCTGGCCCCGAGCATCCGCAACGGCCGCCGAGCCGTCCTCGTCAAGCTGGCCACGGGCAACACGCTGCTCGCCGGCATCGCCTTCGGCGACCGCGACGTGCGCGTCGCCGTGGCCACCGGCCCGCGTGACGTCATCGGCCGCCAGCGGATGCCGCTGCCCCAGAACCACCACGCCGACGAGGGCATGGAGCGCGCCGCCCGGCTGCTGAGCGACCTCGTCGAGAAGGCCGGCCGGGCGATGCCCGACATCAAGGCCGTCGGGGTCGGCATCCCGGCCCCGGTCGACAGCGTGACGGGCCAAGTGGGCTCCGAGAGCATCCTGCCCGGGTGGCGCGGCGTCGATGTCGCCGACGAGATGAGCGGGCGAATCGGCGCCCCGGTGTCGGTCGACAACACGGCGAACCTCGGCGCGCTCGGCGAACTGAGATGCGGTGCGCTGCAAGGGATTTCGGATGCCGCTTACATCAAGCTGTCCTACGGCGTCGGGGCCGGTCTCGTGATCGGCGGCGAGCTGTTCCGTGGCCATGCCGGGACGGCCGGCGAGATCGGCCACCTGACGATCGACGAGCACGGCCCGATCTGCCGGTGCGGCAACCGCGGCTGCCTCGAGACGTTCATCGGCTCCCCGGCACTGACCGAGGCGCTGGCCGGCTCGCACGGACGCCTGACCCTGCGCGACCTCGTGACGCGGGCCCTCGACGGCGACACCGGCTGCCGCCGCGTCCTCGACGACGCCGGCCGGCACCTCGGGGTCGCGGTGGCGGGCCTCGTCAACCTGCTCAACCCCCAGGTCGTCGTCGTCGGCGGCCAGCTGTCCGCGGTCGGTGAGCTCATCACCGACCCGATGCGCCGAGCTCTCGAGCGCAGCGCCATCCCGAGCGCCGCGGCGTCGGTCGAGATCCGCCGGTCCGAGCTCGACACCGAGGCCGACGTCGTCGGGGCGATCGTCGCCGCCGAGGCGTTGCACGCCTCCCGCGAGGGCCTCATGGTAACGATTACGTCCACTTCTTGAATTCAAGGCTTGACGCCAAGCCCGCGCACACGCTGTACTCCGTACGGCCGCACCACCGAGGTTGCCGGCGCAAGAACAAGGGAGTTCCACACCATGCGTGCTCGCTCGACCCGTCTGGCCGGCCTCGTCCTCGCCGCCGGCCTCGGCATCACCTCGCTCGCCGCGTGCGGCAGCAACGGCAACGGCTCGTCCTCCGGCAGCAGCGCAGGCGCGGCCGGCGGCGGCAAGAAGATCGCCCTCCTGCTGCCCGAGTCGAAGACCACCCGGTACGAGACCTTCGACCGCCCGCTCTTCGAGGCCGCCGTCAAGGCCTCTTGCTCCGACTGCCAGGTCATCTACAGCAACGCCGACCAGGACGCGAGCAAGCAGCAGCAGCAGGCCGAGGCCGCACTGACCCAGGGCGCCAGCGTCCTCGTGCTGGACCCCGTCGACGGCAAGGCCGCGGCGTCGGTCGTGGCGAGTGCCAAGAGAAGTGGCGTGCCCGTCGTCGCCTACGACCGCTTCATCGACGGCGCCGACTACTACGTGTCCTTCGACAACGAGACCGTCGGCAAGCTGCAGGCCCAGACCCTCGTCGACCTCGTCACGAAGAGCGGCAAGAGCTCCGGCGACCTCGTCATGATCAACGGCTCGCCGACCGACCCCAACGCCGCCGACTTCAAGAAGGGCGCCCACAGCGTCATCGACGGCAGCGGCTTCAAGGTCGCCGCCGAGTACGACACCCCGGACTGGAGCCCCGACAAGGCCCAGCAGTGGATGGAGGGCCAGATCTCCGCGGTCAAGGGCAGCCTCGTCGGCGTCTACGCCGCCAACGACGGCACGGCCGGCGGCGCGATCGCGGCCCTCAAGGGCGGCGGCGTCACCCCGCTCCCGCCCGTGACCGGTCAGGACAGCGAGCTCGCCGCCATCCAGCGCATCCTCTCCGGCGACCAGGCGATGACGATCTACAAGCCGATCAAGCCCGAGGCCGAGGCCGCCGCCAAGGCCGCCCTCGCCCTCGCCGCCAAGGAGACGCCGGAGAAGTCCGGCGACTTCAAGGGCATCGCGGCCACGATCCTCGACCCGATCGCCGTGACCAAGGACAAGATCAAGGACTCGGTCGTCAAGGACGGCATCTACAAGACCGCCGACATCTGCTCCGGGAGCGTGGCGGCCGCCTGCACGGCCGCGGGCATCAGCTGAGCCCCTCCCGGGTGCGGGCGGCGCCGACCGGGCCGCCCGCACCCGCGCACCTCGCACGTAATCCCTCCACCCCTCCCCTCCACCCTCCCCTCCACCGGCACCACCCTCCCGCTCCCTCTCCGACCGAAGGACGGCCCCATGACGGGCATGACCGCCACCACCTCGCCGCCACCTGCACCGACGCAGACGGCCGTGCTCTCGCTGCGCGGCATCTCCAAGCGCTTCGGTGCGGTCCAGGCCCTCTTGAACATCGACTTCGACGTCAACCCGGGCGAGGTCGTCGCCCTCGTCGGCGACAACGGCGCCGGCAAGTCGACGCTCGTCAAGACCATCGCCGGCGTCTACACCCCCGATGCCGGCACGATGGAGTTCGCCGGCTCGCCCGCGACCGTCGCGTCGCCCGCGGAGTCCCAGCGGCTCGGCATCGCCACGGTGTTCCAGGACCTCGCCCTGTGCGACAACCTCGACGTCGTCGCCAACCTGTTCCTCGGCCGCGAGCTGCACACCGGCAGGGCGCTCGACGAGGTCCGGATGGAGCAGGAGAGCTGGCGGCTGCTGCGCCAGCTCTCGGCCCGCATCCCGTCGGTGCGCATCCCCGTCGCGAGCCTCTCGGGCGGCCAGCGCCAGACCGTGGCCATCGCCCGCTCGCTCCTCGGCGACCCGAAGGTCGTCATGCTCGACGAGCCCACCGCGGCCCTGGGCGTCGCCCAGACCGCCGAGGTGCTCAACCTCGTCGAGCGCCTGCGCGAGAACGGCCTCGGCGTCATCCTCATCAGCCACAACATGAGCGACGTCATGGCCGTCGCCGACCGCGTCACCGTGCTGCGGCTCGGCCGCAACAACGGCACGTTCGACGTCAGCCGGACCAACGTGCAGGAGATCATCGCCGCCATCACCGGCGCCACGACCAACGCGGTGTCCGAGCGGGCCTCCCGGCGCGCCCAGGCCGAGCCGACCGAGACGCAGGAGCAGCAGTGAGCACCACGACGCCCGACCCGACCCGCGACGCGACCCGCACCGTCGAGCCCGCGGCTCCCGCGCTGCCCGCCGACCTCCAGGAC
>JAEXXY010000175.1 GCA_023451855.1 Actinomycetes bacterium | reverse complement strand
GGCCCCGCCCCGCCCGACGCCGGCGGCGGGGGCTGGTCGTGCTCGTCGTCGTCGCGCTCGTGGCCGCCGGCGCCTGGTTCGGGGCGCGCTTCCTCTACACCAGCGTCGTCAACCCGACGTGCACCATCACGGCCAGCGGCATCACCGAGACGTTCGACCCGGAGCAGACGGCGAACGCCGCGCTCATCGCCGCGCTCGCCGTCAAGCGCGAGCTGCCCCCTCGGGCCGCGACCATCGCCCTGACGACGGCGTTCCAGGAGTCGAAGATCCGCAACCTGCGCTACGGCGACCGCGACTCCCTCGGCCTCTTCCAGCAGCGGCCGAGCCAGGGCTGGGGCAGCGAGAAGCAGATCCTCGACATGGTCCATGCGACGAACGCCTTCTACGACGCGCTCGTGAAGTTCAAGGGCTACCAGACCGCCGACATCACGACCATCGCCCAGAAGGTCCAGCGCAGCGGCTTCCCCGAGGCCTACCGCGACCACGAGGGCCAGGGCCGCGTGCTCGCCTCGACACTGACCGGGCACTCCCCCGCCGGGCTCACCTGCCGCCTCGACGCGGCCAAGACGAGCGTCGGGCCGGACCGGGTCGCGAGCGACCTCGCCGAGCAGATGGGCATCACCTCGGTGCGCACGGCCCAGGGCCAGGTCGTCGTCACCGCCCCGAACCCGACGCTCGCCTGGGCCGTCGCGCACTGGGCCG
Source organism: Actinomycetes bacterium (assembly GCA_023451855.1). GTDB lineage: Bacteria > Actinomycetota > Actinomycetes > Actinomycetales > Dermatophilaceae > Monashia. Next base: position 5,428 of record JAEXXY010000175.1, on the reverse strand, counting down.
TCGCCCGCGCCGAGCAGTACGGCGCGACCCGCGTCGCCATCGGCGAGCGCGTGTGGGACCGCTCGAAGGGCGACGAGGGCTGGTCGCCGGGTTCGGCCGGCACCACGGTCACCATCTCCCTCGCCTGACCCGCAGGGCCGGCGGCTCAGCCGATGCCGGCGACGGCGTCGAGGTGCTGGAGCAGGTCGTGGGCCGCGAGCTCGACCTTCTTGTGACGCCACTCGGCGGCCCGGTAGACGCAGGCGATGAGCCCGCTCCGGTGCACCCGGCGCAGGTCGCCGCAGACGAAGGCGTACCGGGCCTTGGTGCCCTCGGTCGCGCCCTCGGTTAGGCCCAGGTGCCACGACGCGTACTCCTCCCACGAGTGCCGCTCGAGGTAGTCGTTCTGCGCCTGGGCGTCGGGCTGCACCTGGCCCCAGTCGCTGTCGAGCACGTACTGCCGCCGGTCGATGCGCTCGCGCACCGCCGCCACCGCCGCGTCGTTGACCGTGTACGTCGCCATGCCACCACCATGCCCGCTGTGCAGGCCCGACGGACGTCCGGACACCTGCGGGCGCAGGAACGCCTTCGGCGCCGGACGGGTCGTCCGGCGCCGAAGGCGTCTGGTGCGGTGAGGAGCCGGCGGGCTCAGCGCTGCGGGTAGTCGCGCTCGGGCGAGCCGGTGTAGATCTGGCGCGGACGGCCGATCTTGGTCTCCGGGTCGTTCATCATCTCGCGCCACTGGGCGATCCAGCCCGGGAGGCGGCCGATGGCGAACAGGACGGTGAACATCTTCGTCGGGAAGCCCATCGCCTTGTAGATGAGGCCCGTGTAGAAGTCGACGTTCGGGTACAGCTTGCGCTCGACGAAGTAGTCGTCGGCCAGCGCGATCTCCTCGAGGCCCTTGGCGAGGTCGAGCAGCGGGTCGTCGTGGCCGAGCTTGGCCAGGATCTCGTCGGCCGACTTCTTGATGATGGCCGCGCGCGGGTCGTAGTTCTTGTAGACCCGGTGGCCGAAGCCCATGAGCCGGACGCCGCCCTCCTTGTTCTTGACCTTCTCCATGAACTTCTTCGGGTCGTCGCCCGAGGCGTGCAGCTGGTCGAGCATGTCGAGCACGGCCGAGTTGGCGCCGCCGTGGAGCGGGCCGCTCAGGGCGTGGATGCCCGCGGAGACGGAGTTGAAGAGGTTGGCGTGCGCCGAGCCGACGAGGCGGACCGTCGAGGTGGAGCAGTTCTGCTCGTGGTCGGCGTGGAGGATGAAGAGCAGGTCGAGGGCCTTGGCGATCGTCGGGTCGACGTCGTAGGGCTCGACCGGGTAGCCGAAGGTCATCCGGAGGAAGTTCTCGACGAGCGAGAGCGAGTTGTCCGGGTACATGTACGGCTGGCCGACGCTCTTCTTGTGGGCCATCGCCGCGATGGTCGGCAGCTTGGCGAGCAGGCGGACCGTCGAGATCTCGACCTGCTCCTGGTCGAACGGGTCGAGGCTGTCCTGGTAGAAGGTGCCGAGCGCCGACACGGCCGAGGAGAGCACCGGCATCGGGTGCGCGTCGCGCGGGAAGCCGTTGAAGAAGGCGCGGAGGTCCTCGTGCAGCATCGTGTGCCGGCGGATGGAGTCCTCGAAGCGGGTCAGCTCCTCGGGGGTCGGCAGCTCGCCGTAGATGAGCAGGTAGGACACCTCGGTGAACGACGAGTGCTCGGCGAGCTGCTCGATCGGGTAGCCGCGGTAGCGCAGGATGCCGGCGTCGCCGTCGATGTAGGTGATGTCGCTCTTGCACGACGCGGTGTTGACGAAGCCGACGTCGTAGGTGACCAGGCCGGTCTCCTTGAGCAGCGAGCTCACAGCGAGCCCGTCATTGCCCTCGACGGCCTCGACTCCGGGGAAGGTGAGCTCCTTGTCGGCGACCTTGAGCGTCGCGTCCACTGCCTTCGTCACTTCGTTCCTCCTGGTTGCCCCGGGCACCGGGCGCTGAGTCTTCGTATTCCGCAGCGACGTTACCCCAGCGTCACCTGACCCGAGAAAACCGGTCCGCCCGGGGCCCGCGGCTCAGAGACGCTCGCACGCGGCGGCGATGCGCTCGTCGCTCGCGGTCAGCGCGATGCGGACGTGCCGCGTGCCGGCGCTGCCGTAGAAGGCGCCCGGTGCCACCAGGACACCCCGCTCGGCGAGGTCGGCCACGGTCGACCAGCAGTCCTCGTCGCGGGTGGCCCACAGGTAGAGACCGGCTTCGGAGTGCTCGACGCGCAGCCCGGCCCGCGCTACGGCCTCGAGCAGCAGGGTCCGACGCCGGGCGTAGACGGCGCGCTGGGCCGCGACGTGGGCGTCGTCGCGCAGGGCCGCAGCCATCGCGGCCTGGACCGGCGCGGGCATGATCATGCCGGCGTGCTTGCGGACCTCGAGGATCCGCCCGACCAGCACCGGGTCGCCGGCGACGAGCGCGGCGCGGTATCCGGCGAGGTTGGACTGCTTGGACAGCGAGTACACCGCGAGCAGGCCCGTGTGGTCGCCGTCGCAGACGTCGGGGTGCAGGATGCTCGGGGTCGCCGTGCCGTACTGCCCCTCGCGCCAGTCGAGCTCGGCGTAGCACTCGTCGCTCGCGACGACGACCCCGTGGCGACGCGCCCATTCGACGACCTTGCGCAGGTGGCCGACGCCGAGGACCTGGCCGTGCGGGTTGCCGGGGCTGTTGAGCCACAGCAGCTTCGGCGTCGTGGACGGCGTCAGCGGGCCGAGCCCGGTGAGCGAGCCGACGACGCGCGGGATGGCCCCGGCGAGGCGGGCACCGATGTCGTAGGTGGGGTAGGCCACCTCGGGGATGCCGACGACGTCGCCGTGGCGGACCCCGAGCAGGAGGGGCAGCCAGGCGACCAGCTCCTTGCTGCCGATGGTGGGCAGCACGGCGTCGGTGCCGAGCCCGGGCACGCCGCGTCGGCGCGCGAACCACTCGACGATCGCCGCCCGGAGGTCGGCGGTGCCGACGGTCAGCGGGTAGCCGGGCGCGTCGGCGGCCTCGGCGAGCGCGCTCCGGACGACCTCGGGCGTCGGGTCGACGGGCGTGCCGACCGAGAGGTCGACCAGGCCCCCCGGATGCGCGCTCGCCCGCGCCTTGTGGGGCGCGAGCGAGTCCCAGGGAAAGGCGGGCAGCTCGAGCGGCGTCGGTCCGGTGGCGGAGGTCACGGACACCGTGTCGTCAGCCGGTCGCGTCACTCGTCGTGCGGCTGGGGCGGCAGGGCCGCCACGAGCGGGTGGTCCTTGTCGATGACGCCGAGCTTGGCGGCGCCGCCCGGGCTGCCGAGGTCGTTGAAGAACTCGACGTTGGCGTTGTAGTAGTCGGCCCACTGCTCGGGGACGTCGTCCTCGTAGTAGATGGCCTCGACCGGGCACACCGGCTCGCAGGCGCCGCAGTCGACGCACTCGTCGGGGTGGATGTACAGCGAACGCTTGCCCTCGTAGATGCAGTCGACCGGACACTCCTCGATGCACGCGCGGTCCTTGAGGTCGACGCACGGCTGGGCGATGACGTAGGTCATGGGGAGGGGACCTCCTGGGAGCGTTCGGGGTGGGCTGCTGCACCGCCTAGTATGCCGGACATGACTGGCGAGCCCATGCACGACCCCGCTGCTGAGACGGGTCCCGAGGAGAGCCCCCAGGGCCACCACGAGGGCGCCTTCGCGGCAGCGTCCCCGGGCTCGACGGACACCGCCGGGCACCGGGTCACGGCCGGTCTGACGGTCGGCGGCCGCGTTGTCGTGCGCTACCGCCTCCAGGAGGGCAGCGACGCCGGTGCCACCGACTTCGTCGGCGAGCTCGTGGCCCGCAACGACGACTTCCTCGTCGTCGACGCCCGGGTCGGCGGAGCCGGTCAGGGCGGTCAGGGCGGTCAGGCGACCGAGCGGGTCAAGCTGATCCGGGCCGACGTCATCGCCGCCAAGGACGTGCCGCCGCCGGCGAGCCAGCCGGGCCGGGCCCACCAGCGCGTGTCGGCCGACGAGCTCGAGAAGCTCATGGCGCGGGGCTGGCAGCCCACCGAGCGCAAGGGCCTCGGCGACTGGGTGCTCCGCTCCGCGTCCGGCTTCACCGGCCGCGCGAACTCCGTTCTCGTCGTGGGCAATCCGAGCCTTCCCCTCGACAAGGCCATCGACTACGCCGAGGCCTGGTACGCCGAGCACGACGCACCGGCCCTCTTCCAGGTGCACGGTCCCGTCGGCTTCGAGGTGGCCGAGCAACCGGTCGGCACAGTGCTCCTCGAGCGGGGCTACGAGGCCGGCGGTGGCCGCCCCGACTGGTCGCGGGTCCTCGTGCTGACCGCACTGTCGGCACAGGTGCCTCCGCTGACCGCCGAGTCGCTGCCGGTCAACGCCGACGCCGAGCTGTCGCCCGAGTGGCTCATGGCCTACGCCGAGCAGCGCCGTGTCGTGCCCGGCACCACCGAGGCCGTCCTCACCGGCAGCGAGGGCCAGCTGTTCCTGTCGGTCCGCGACGAGGCGAGCAAGCGCATCGTCGGCATCGCCCGGATGGCCATCCAGCCCGGCTGGGCCGGCATCTACGGCCTCTGGGTGCACCCGGACCACCGCCGGCGCGGCATCGCCTCGACCATCGTGTCGGCGATCGCCATGGTGGCGCGCGAGAACAACATGCCGGCGATCTACCTGCAGGTCTCCGGCGACAACGCCGACGGCGTCGCGTTCTGGAACGGTCTCGGCTTCCAGACCCACCACGAGTACACCTACCTCGCCAAGCCCGAGGCCTGACGGGGCGGGTGCCAAGCCGGGGGTCGGCTCGCTCCCGCGGTCACGGGGGCGTGACGAAGGGGTTGGTGCACACGACGTGGTCCTGTGCCGCGTAGCGCGTCGTGACCGGCTCGCTGCGGACGAGGTCGGGTGAGCCCGGCCGGTACCACTGGCGTGTCACCGTGACCACGAACCCCTGGACCGGCTGCTGGGGGATGCACGAGAGGTCGCCCCGGCTGACGGTCCGGGGCTCGACGACGTCCGTGCGCACGCCCGCCACGGAGCGCACGTCCCAGACCTTCGTGCTCCAGAGGCGGCCGTGGACGACGCCGTCGGCCACCCAGACCTGCAGGAGCATCCCGTACGGGGAGTCGTTCTTCCACGCGGTGTCGACCGTCGGCCAGTAGACGGCCGCGTCACGGCCCACGGGGTAGCGCGCCTGGAAGGAGGCGTGCGCCCTCGCCTCGGTGATCGGCACGCCGGCGAAGTAGGCGAGGTTGTAGACCAGCGTCGGGATCGGGGAGATGCCACCTCCCGTGCCCTGCAGGACGTGGCCGTCGACGACGACCGCGCTCTCCGGGTCCCACGTCTCACCCGACGTCATGGCCTCCTCGCCGAGCACGGCGCGGAGGCTGAAGCTGCCGCCGGGCGGCACGTACGTGCCGTTGAGGCGCTGCGTCGCGGCGACGAGGCGCCTGGTCAGGGCCGCGTCGGCCTTGGGG
>JAEXXY010000158.1 GCA_023451855.1 Actinomycetes bacterium | reverse complement strand
CTCCTGGCGGCCGCTGCGGCCACCGGCCAGTGGAGCGAGGTCGACGCAGACACCGCGGACCGCGCCCCCGCAACCGGGGGCGCCGCCGCATACCTCGCCCATGCGTCGGGCGAGCTCACCACGGCGGAGCAGGCCCTCGAGGGCGCCCGCGGCCCTCTCGACCGGGCCCACCGCCGGTGGCTGGAGGGTGAACGGCTGGTGCTGACCGGTGCCGCCGTCGAGGCCCTCGAGCCGAGCCGCGCCCGCCCCTCCCGCATCACCCACGTGTCACCGGATCGACGCCGCGCCGTCGTCCACGTCGTCACGAACTCGCTTCCGGAGGTGCAGGCCGGCTACACGGTGCGCACCCAGGGCATCGTGGCGGCCCAGCGCCGCGCCGGCATCGACGCGCACGTCTGCACGCCGCCCGGCTACCCCGTCGCCCAGGGGCACGTCCTCACGGCGCACGAGTCCGTGCTCGGCGGCGTCCCGTACCACCGCAGCCTCCCGGTCGGGCGCCGCCTCGACCTGCCGGACCGCCGCCTCGAGGCCTACGCGTCGGCCGTCGAGTCGCTCGCCGGGAGCGTCGGCGCGAGCGTCCTGCACGCCCACTCCAAGCACGACAACGCGCAGGCCGCACTCGTCGCCGGGGCGCGCCTCGGTGTGCCCGTGGTGTACGAGGCGCGCGGCTTCCTCGAGGACACGTGGGCCAGCCGCGGCGGCAGCACGGCCAGCGACTTCTACCGCTGGACCCGCGCCACCGAGACCCGCTGCCTGCGCCTGGCCACCGCCGTGGTCACGCTGTCGGAGACGATGCGGGCCGACATCGTCGCGCGCGGCGTCGACGCCGGCCGCGTGCACGTCGTCGGCAACTGCGTGCCCGACGGGTACCTCACCGACCCCACGCACGGCGACGCGGTGCGAGCCCGCCTGGGCATCGAGCCCGACGCCGTCGTCGTCGGCACGGTGACGACGCTCAACGACTACGAGGGCGTCGACGTTCTCGTCGAGGCCGCCGGGCTGCTCGACGACCCGCGCGTCGTCGTGCTGGTCGTCGGGGACGGCCCGGCGCGCGACCGGCTGGCCTCGCGCGCGAACGAGCTGTCCCGCACGGGAACCCGGACGCGCATCATCCTGACCGGACGCGTACCGCACGCCCGCAGCCGCGACCACCACGCCGCCGTCGACGTGTTCTGCCTGCCACGACGCTCCACCCCGGTCACTCGGCTGGTGCCGCCGCTCAAACCCGTCGAGGCAATGGCACTGGCCCGGCCCGTGGTGGCCAGCGACCTTCCGCCGCTGCGCGAGCTCGTCGGACACGACCGTGGGCGCATCATCCCGGCCGGTGACCCCACGGCGCTGGCCGACGCGATCCGCGAGCTCACCGACGACCCCGCCCTGCGAAGCCGCCTCGGGCGCGCGGCGCGTGACCACGTCGCCGCCGAGCGCACGTGGTCCGCCGCGGCCCGCACCTACCAGCACCTCTACGAAACCGTCTGCGAGGACGCATGACCGACGTGACCACCGCACCACCGACGCCGTACACGCCGGCGACGCTGACACCGGCGCAGGCCGAGGCCCTGGCCCGCGCCGGAGGCCTCGAGGAGCTCGGAGTCCGCCCGCCGATGCGCCGGTACGTGCGCGACGTGTGGCGCTACCGCCACCTCGTCTGGCACCTGTCGTCGTCGCAGGCCTACGCGACGAACCAGAACAACCACCTCGGCCAGCTCTGGGCGGTGCTCAACCCGCTCCTGCTCGTCGGCTCGTACTACCTGATCTTCGGTCTGCTGCTCAAGACCCGCGGTGGGACGTCGAACTACATCGCGTTCCTGACGATCGGGATCTTCGTCTTCGGCTACACCGCCTCCGCCCTGACCGCGGGCGCCAAGGCCGTCACGGCCAACATCGGGCTCGTCCGGGCCCTGCGCTTCCCCCGGGCCGTGCTGCCGGTGTCGGTGACGCTGACCCAGTTCCTCGTCAACGTGCCGGCGTTCATCGTCCTCATGGTCATGGTGCCGCTCACCGGGGAGCCGTTCTCGTGGCACTGGTTCCTCTTCCCGGTGGCGCTCGGCCTGCAGAGCCTCGTCAACCTCGGGCTCGTCTTCTTCCTCGCCCGGGTCGTCAACGCCGCGCGCGACACGAACAACCTCGTCCCCGTCTTCGTGCGGCTCGCCCGCTACGTGTCGGGGGTCTTCTTCTCGATCCCGCACTACGCCGGGCACGGCCTGATGAGCGCCGTGCTCCTCTACCAGCCGCTCGCCGTCGGCATGACGACCGCGCGCGAGGCCCTCATGGACCAGTACCCGCTCTCGTGGTCCAGCTGGGTCGCGGCCGCGGTCTGGGGCGTCGTGCTCTGCGTGTCCGGGATCGTCTTCTTCTGGCGTGGGGAGGGCCGTTATGGCAGCGACTGACCCGACCGGCGACGCGCGACCGAGCGTCGTCTGCTCGAACCTCGACATCGTCTACTCGGTGTTCGGCGCCAAGAAGCGCGCCACGTCGACCGAGGGCGACCAGCCGTTCCTCGAGCGCATGCTCGCCCGGCGTCGCAATGGCGTCGGGGAGGCCACCGGCGTCGGCAACGTCCGACGCGTCCACGCCGTCAAGGACGTCTCGTTCGTCGTCCGTCACGGTGAGGCCGTCGGCATCATCGGGCGCAACGGCTCGGGCAAGAGCACCCTGCTGCGCGCCATCGCCGGCCTCATGCCACCGACGAACGGCCGCGTGTGGGCCGAGGGCAACCCGTCGCTGCTCGGCGTCAACGCGGTGCTGCTCACCGGCCTGACCGGGGCCCGGAACGTCATGATCGGCGGGCTCGCGCTCGGCCTGTCACCGCGCGAGGTGCGCGCGCGCTACGACGACATCGTCGCGTTCTCCGGGATCGGCGACTTCGTCGACCTGCCGATGAGCGCGTACTCCTCCGGCATGGGCGCGCGCCTGCGGTTCGCGATCTCGACGGCGGCGGCCCCCGACATCCTCATGATCGACGAGGCCCTCGCCACCGGCGACGCCGAGTTCCAGGCGCGCAGCCGCGACCGGATCGCCGAGATCCGCCGCGACGCGAGCACGGTCTTCCTCGTCAGCCACTCCAACGCCGCGATCCGCGACTCGTGCGAGCGGGTGCTCTGGATGGACCAGGGCCGGCTCATCATGGACGGCCCGACCGAGGACGTCGTGCGCGCCTACGAGGACAGCCACCGGAGGGCGCGAGCGTGACGACGGTCGACTCCCCACCTGCCCTGCGCGTGCTCGTCGTGACGGTCGTGCACCATCCCGAGGACGCCCGCATCCGACACCGGCAGATCGGCGCGCTCCTCGACGCCGGGGCGTTCGTCACCTACGCGGCGCCGTTCTCGGCGCACGGGCTCGACGTGCCGGACGCGGTGGGGCTGCGCGCCCTCGACCTGCCGCACGCGTCCGGCCGGTCGCGGGGGGACGCGTTCCGGGCGGCGCGCCGGCTGCTGCGTCACGAGGCACCCGACCACGACGTCGTCCTCGTCCACGACCCGGAGGTCGTCGCGGCCGCGGCGGGGCTCGGGCTGCCGCACCTCGTGTGGGACGTCCACGAGGACACCGCCGCCGCCGTCGAGGCCAAGCCGTGGGTGCCCGACTGGGCCCGCGGCACCGTCGCCGGGGCGGCCTGCCGCCTCGAGCGGTACGCCGAGCGGCACCACGACCTCATCCTCGCCGAGCACGCGTACGCCGGCCGGTTCGAGCGGCCGCACCACGTCGTGCCGAACACCGTGACCGTCCCCGAGACGGTCCCACCGCCCGGCGACTCCCGCGCCGTGTACCTCGGCTCGCTGACGATGGCCCGCGGCGCGGCGACGCTGCTGCAGACCGGTCGGCTGCTCACGGTGGCCAGCCGCGGACGCGTCAAGGTCGAGATCATCGGTCCGGCCCGCGACCAGCGCACCGCCGACACCGTCAGCTGGGGCGTCAAGTGCGGCCACGTCGTGCACCACGGCTTCGTGCCGAGCGCCCGTGCGCTGCCGATGCTCGACGGCGCGCTGGCCGGCCTGTCGCTGCTCGAGGACCGGCCCAACTACCGCCACTCGATGCCGACGAAGGTCGTCGAGTACATGGCGCGCGGCATCCCCGTCGTCACGACGCCGCTCCCCCTCGCCCGGGACCTCGTCGAGCGCGCCGGCTGCGGCTACGTCGTGCCCTTCGAGGACGCCGAGGCCACCGCCGCCGCCCTCGTCGAGCTGGCGAACGACCCGGACCGGCGCGCCGAGATGGGTCGCGCCGGCCACGCGTACGTCCGTGAGCACTTCGACTGGCGCGTCATCGGCCGCGACTTCGTCCGGCACGTCACCGACCTCGCCGCCCGGTCGACCCAGGCCCCACGGCCCACCTCACCCGCACCATCCGCCACCCACAGCAACGGAGACACCTCATGTTCGACGACGGAATCGCCGTCATCGGCCTCGGCTACATCGGACTACCGACCTGCGCGGCCCTGACCCGCCAGGGCATCGGCGTCGTCGGGGTCGACGTCAACGCCCGCACCGTCGAGGAGATCAACGCCGGACGCGTGCCGATCGTCGAGCCGAACCTCGACGTCGCCATCGCCTCGGCCGTCGCCGAGGGCCTGCTGACGGCCACGACGCAGACGCCGCACGCGTCGGTGTACCTCATCGCCGTGCCGACGCCGTTCCGCGGCGACCACGAGCCCGACCTCGCCTATGTCCGCGCGGCCACCGAGGCGATCGCGCCGCAGCTGCGCGGCGGGGAGGTCGTCATCCTCGAGTCGACCTCTCCCCCCGGCACGACGCGGCTGATCTCCGAGTGGATCTCCGACCTGCGCCCCGACCTCAAGCTGCCGCACATGGGCGGCATCCCGGACGTGCATCTCGCGCACTGCCCCGAGCGGGTCCTCCCGGGCCGGATCATGGTCGAGATCTTCGCCAACGACCGCATCGTCGGCGGCCTGACACCCGAGTGCGCGCTGCGCGCCGCCGAGGTCTACCGCACGTTCGTCAGCGGCGAGATCCTCCTGACCGACGCGACGACGGCCGAGATGGCCAAGCTGACCGAGAACGCCTTCCGGGACGTCAACATCGCCTTCGCCAACGAGCTGGCCGAGATCTGCGAGCACGTCGACCTCGACGTCTGGGAGGTCATCCGGATGGCCAACCACCACCCCCGCGTCAACATCCTCCAGCCCGGCCCGGGCGTCGGCGGTCACTGCATCGCCGTCGACCCGTGGTTCATCGTGTCGGCCGCCCCCGAGCAGGCCCGGCTCATCCGCGCGGCCCGCGAGACGAACGACGCCCGCCCGCGCTCGGTCATCGACAAGGTCGAGGCGGCGCTCGAGCTCGCCGGCAGACCGGGTGGCGAGGGCGCGACGGTCGCGTGCCTCGGCCTGGCCTTCAAGGCCGACATCGACGACCTGCGCGAGTCGCCGGCCCTGACCATCACCGAGACGCTCGCGACCGAGCACCCGGGCACGCGCGTCCTCGCCGTCGAGCCGCACGTCGGCGCGCTCCCGGCCGCCCTGGCGGCCCTGCCCAACGTCGAGCTGACCCCCACCGCACAGGCCGTGCGCGAGGCCGACGTCGTCGTGCTCCTCGTCGACCACGCGGCCTTCCGCTCGGTGAGCCTCGGCGACCTGCGAGGCCGCGAGCTCGTCGACACCCGCGGCCTCTGGCGCTGAAGGAGATCCACACCATGAGCCGTTCCCCCCCCCCCCCCCCCCCCCCCCCCCTCAA
>JAEXXY010000147.1 GCA_023451855.1 Actinomycetes bacterium | reverse complement strand
AGCCCCGGGTGCTCGGCGAGCACCGACGCGTAGGCCCGGTGCAGCCGCAGCCGCTCGCCGGGCAGGAGGGAGTCGGCGACGGTCTCGCCCAGCAGTGCGTGGCGGAACGTGTACGCCGGGGGCCAGCGGGTCTCGAGGACGTGGTGCTCGACCGCGGCCGCGAGCGCGGCCTCGAGCTCGGCGTCGGGGAGGTCGACCACGCGGGCGAGCAGCTCGTGCCCGAGGTAGACCCCGCCCTTGAGGGCGATGGCGCGCAGGACGCGCTGGGCGGTGTCGTCGAGCTGCTCGACGCGGGCGCGCAGCACGCGGCTCAGCCCGCCGGTCAGGGCCTGACCGGCGGCGGCGCTCGCGACGAGCTCCTCGGCGAAGAACGGGTTGCCCTGGGCGCGGTGGGCGATCTCGTCGGCGGTGCCGCGGTCGGTGGGCGCGCCCTCGAGATGGGCGACGATCTCGCGGACGGCGTCGTCGGGCAGCGGGGCGAGCTCGACGCGTTCGAGGCCCGCGATGCGCGCCCACACCGCGAGCGTCTCGTGGAGCGGGTGGCGGCGGTGCAGGTCGTCGGAGCGGTACGTCACGACGAGCGAGACGTCGGTGGAGAACCCGCGCGTCAGCAGCAGGGTCAGCAGGTCGCGTGAGGAGTGGTCGGCCCAGTGGGCGTCCTCGACGACGAGGAGCGACGGGGTGACCTCGCCGAGCGCCGTGAAGAGGGCGTGGACGCCCTCGGCGACCTGGCCGGGGTCGGTACCCAGGGTCACCGGGGTGTCGGGAGTCGCCGCGTCGGTGCGGGTGGGCAGGAGGCGAGCGAGGCCTGGGTGTGTCGCGAGGACGTGCTCGACCACCTCGGGGTGGTGCGCGTCGATGGCGCCGAGCAGCTCGACGAACGGCAGGTAGGCGATGTTGCCGCCGGCGAGGCCGACGCAGTGGCCGACGGCGGTGAACCAGCCCGCGCCGGCGGCGTCGGCGGCCAGCTGCCCGAGCAGGCGCGACTTGCCGATGCCGGCATCGCCGGACACGACGACGACGCCGTTCGGGGTGGGCGGCGACGAGGCGTCCACGGACAGACCGACGGCGTCGGCCAGGTGGTGCAGGTCGGCGTCCCTCCCGATGAGGGCGCCGGTGCTGAACGGCATGGTGGGAATCATCCCGTACCCCGGCGACAGTGGCGGTAGGACCGCGCGCATGTCGCCGGGGCGGGGGGAGGTGGCGCCGAGGTCGGCGCCGGGAGGGAGGATCGGAAGGTCCGGGTGGAGGGTGAGGGTGGTGGTCACCACCGTCACCGGGTCCGCGTGCCCCGCTGGACCTCGCGGTCGGTGCGGGCGTGCGCCCGCCGGATGACCTCGAGCGAGGAGAGCCGGCGCGAGGCGTGGCCCCGCGGTGCGTAGCGGGCCTCGACGGCCGCACGGACGATGCTGTAGTCGTTGAGCGACGTGCTCATGATCGGTGTCCTTCACTGCTGGTCCGGGTCGTTCTGCTGACAGATCCAGACTCGGCGGCTGAGGTAGGGCCGCACATCGGACGACCTTCGTATCCTTCGGGGCCCGGCTACCTCAGACGGGTGGCCCTGGGTACCTCAGGAGGGTCGGGCACGCCTCAGGCGAGCACGAGCGTCGCCGCGACGGCGAACATGACGATCGCGACGACGACGTCGAGCACCCGCCATGTCGCGGGCCGGGCGAACAGCGGGGCCAGCAGGCGCGCGCCGTAGCCGAGCCCGGTGAACCACGCGATGCTCGCGGTCACGGCTCCGGCGACGAACCACCAGCGTCCGGTGGGCCCGTGCTGGTTGGCGAGCGAGCCGACGAGCAGCACGGTGTCGAGGTAGACGTGCGGGTTGAGCCACGTCAGCGCGAGGACGGTGGTGAGGACGCCGCGCCGCCCGGGGCCGTCGTCGCCGGCGCGCAGGGCGGCCGGGTGGCGCGCGCTCCACAGCGAGCGGAGGCCGAACGCGACGAGGTAGGCCGCGCCGAGCCAACGCACCCACGTCAGCACCGCGGGATGCTCGGTGACGACGCGTCCGACGCCGAGGACGCCCAGGACCACCAGGACGGCGTCGGACACCGCGCACACGCCCACGACGATGCCCACGTGCCGGCGGGTCAGGCCGGTGCGCAGGACGTAGGCGTTCTGCGCACCGATGGCGACGATGAGGCCGGCCATGGTGAGGAAGCCGGTGAGCGCGACGGTCATGGGGTCGACGGTAGGTGTGCCGGGGCCAACAGTGAAGCGAAAGTTGCTTCACGATCCTTAGCATGGCTTCATGCGCCTGCAGCCCGACCAGCTCGCCGCCCTTCTCGCCATCGTCGAGACGGGCACGTTCGAGGCTGCGGCACGGCAGCTGCACGTGACGGCATCGGCCGTGAGCCAGCGGATCCGCGCTCTGGAGAACGAGATCGGCCAGGTCGTGCTCGTCCGGGCGACGCCGTGCCGGGCCACTCCGGCCGGGGAGTCGCTGGTGCGGCTCGCGCGCCAGCAGCGCCTCCTCGAGGACGAGGTGGCCCGTGAGCTGGCTCCGGTGTCAGGAGGTGTCGTCGAGCTGAGCGTCGCCGTCAACGCCGACTCGATGGCGACGTGGTTCGGTGGCGTGCTGCGCGAGGCAGCCACCTGGGACGGCATCGTGCTCCGCCTGCGCGTCGAGGACCAGGACCACTCGGCGTCGCTGCTGCGAGCCGGCCACGTGCTGGCCGCCGTGACCTCGGATCCCGCTCCGGTGCAGGGGTGTTCGACCGAACCCCTCGCGACGCTGCGGTACGTCCCAGCGGCGTCGCCACTGCTGGTCGAGCGGCACACCCGCGGCCGCAGCGTCGACTGGTCCGCGATGCCTGTCGTGCGCTTCAACGCCAAGGACGACCTCCAGCAGCGGGTCCTCGAACGCCACGGCGTCACGACTGCGCCCCCGACCCACGAGGTGCCCGACGGGACCGGGTTCGTCACCGCGGTGCGGTCCGGCCTCGGGTGGGGCGTGCTGCTCGAGTCGCAGCTCGAGCCTGCCGTGGCGGCCGGTGAGGTGGTCCGCCTCGGTCGCCGCGACCACGTCGACGTGGCCCTCTACTGGCAGCGATGGCGCCTGGGCTCGGGCCACCTCGACCGGCTCAGTGACGCGGTGCGTCGCGAGGCGTCGCGTGGCGGCATTCGTCCGGATCGCACCACAAGGAGAGGAGATCCGCGGTCGGCGGGGGCGTGAACCGTAGGGGGCGATGCCCGCCGATCGCCCGCGCCGGGCGCTGACCCGGGGCTACCTTGGGACGAGCACGCACGTACGTCCCGCCCCGGGCGGGACCTCGGGCGAGGAGGCAGACCGAGGTGACTGACGCGGCCACGCCACCCGGGTCGCCGGGCGCGCTCGACCCGGCGCGCATCCTCCGGTCCCGCGCCTACCTGTCGGCCCTGGTGCTCGCAGCGCTCCTCGGCATCCCGATCTCGGCCGTCGCCTACGGGTTCCTCGCGCTGGCGGGCGCGCTCCAGACCTACCTCTTCGACGACCTCCCGTCGGGCCTCTTCGACGCCGGCACCCCGGCGTGGTGGCCGGTGCCCTGGCTCGTGCTGTGC
>JAEXXY010000074.1 GCA_023451855.1 Actinomycetes bacterium | reverse complement strand
GCAGCCAGGGACGCGACGAGGTCCCAGTCCTGCTCGATCACTGCCTGCGACATACCCCTATCGTACAGGTGTTCGAATGCATGAGATAGGCTTGCCCACACCCAAATCCGTTGGACCGCAGTCCGTTTCGGTTCTTGATGCTCGCCCGGTGGAGATCCACCCATCGGACCCGACACCGTCCGGCCTCGTACGGGACACTGGCGGCATGGCCCGGTTCGAGCTGACCATCGTGTCGCCGCTGACCGCCCCAGAGGCCTGGCGGCGCATCCTCGACCTGCGCGCGCACAGTGAGGTCACCCCGCTCACGACCGTCAGCGGGCCGGCGCTCGACACCTCCGAGCTGACGCCGGGAGCCCGCTTCGTCGCGCACACCGGGCTCGGCCCCCTGGGCTTCGACGACCTCATGGTCTTCGACGCGTACACCCCGCCCACCGAGCACGACCTCGGCGTCGCCCGCATCCGCAAGGAGGGCCGCGCCGTCACCGGGCACATCACCCTGCGCGTCGCACCCACCCACGACGGCTGCGTCGTCACGTGGAAGCAGCGCATCGGCGTTCGCGGCATCCCCAGCACCCTGGACGCCGTCGTCGCGCGCGTGGCCGCGGCCGCCTACCGGCGCACGCTCGAGGAGCTCCTGCGCCACGTCTGACCCTCCGTCCGCCGCGCCGACCGGACGATCGCTCCTAGAGTCGAACCATGCGTGTGGACGACGTCGTGCGGGTCGGCCTGGGCACCTTCGTGCGCCCCCCGGAGGAGACCGGCACCGGCAGCCCACGGGTCGAGCCCGTCTACGGCTACCTGGCGCGGACGCCGGCCGGACTGCTCCTGCTCGACACCGGGCTGGGAGAGGCCGACGCGGAGACCGACGCCTGGTACCGACCGCGACGCGTCCACGTGGCCGACGCGCTGGCGTCGGTCGGGGTCGCGGTCGACGATGTCGCGATCGTCGTCAACTGCCACCTGCACTTCGACCACATCGGCGGCAACCCGAGGTTCGCGCATCGCCCGATCCTGTGTCAGCGCACCGAGCTCGAGACGGCCCGAGCCGGCGACTACACCGTCGACGCGCTCGTCGACTTCGAGGGCGCGCGCTACGAGCTGCTCGACGGCGAGGCCGAGGTCGCCCCGGGCGTCCACGTGCTGCCGACACCCGGGCACGTCGACGGGCACCAGTCGGTGCTGCTGCGGTGCGACGACGGCACCGTGGTGCTCGCCGGGCAGTCGCACGACACGGCATCGGGCTGGTCGGCCGACGTGCTCGCCGCGCGGGCCGAGGCCCTGGGGCACGAACCGCCGTTGCCCGAGCCGAGCCCGTGGATGGCGCGCGTCCTCGAGCTCGACCCGCGTCGCGTCGTCTTCGCGCACGACTCCGCCGTCTGGGAGCCCTGAGCCCCAGCGTCAATGAATTCCGCTCAGCGCCAGCCGAGCTCGGGTGCGACGTGCGTCAGGAGGCTCTCGATGACGTGCGCGTTGTAGTCGACGCCGAGCTGGTTCGGCACCGTGAGCAGCAGGGTGTCCGCTGCGGCGATCGCCTCGTCCTCGGCGAGGTCGCGCACGAGCTGCTCCGGCTCCCCCGCGTACGTCTTGCCGAAGCGCGCCGTGCCGCCGTCGATGATGCCGACCTGGTCGCTGCTGCCCGACTCGCGCCCGAAGTAGGCGCGGTCCAGGTCGCTGACGATGGGAAAGACACTGCGGCTCACCGAGACCCGCGGCTCGCGCTCGTGCCCGGCAGCCTTCCAGGCGTCGCGGAAGCGCTGGATCTGCTCGGCCTGCAGCTGGTGGAAGGGCACGCCGGTGTCCTCGGTCAGCAGCGTCGAGCTCATGAGGTTCATGCCCTGCTGCGCGGTCCACTCGGCCGTGGCCCGCGACCCGGCGCCCCACCAGATGCGCTCGCGCAGCCCCTCCGAGTACGGCTCGATGCGCAGCAGGCCCGGCGGGTTGGGGAACATCGGTCGCGGGCTCGGCTCGGCGAAGCCCTTGCCGGACAGCACGTCGAGGAAGACCTCGGTGTGCTGGCGCGCCATCGTGGCGTGGTCGCCCTCCTCCGGCTCGTAGCCGAAGTAGCGGAAGCCGTCGACGACCTGCTCGGGTGACCCTCGGCTGATGCCGAGCTGGAGCCTGCCACCGGAGATGAGGTCGGCCGCGCCGGCGTCCTCGGCCATGTACAGCGGGTTCTCGTACCGCATGTCGATGACGCCGGTGCCGATCTCGATGCGGCTCGTGCGCGCGCCGACGGCCGCGAGCAGCGGGAACGGCGAGGCGAGCTGGCGCGCGAAGTGGTGCACGCGGAAGTAGGCACCGTCGGCGCCGAGCTCCTCGGCGGCGACGGCGAGGTCGATGGACTGGAGGAGCGCGTCGGACGCCGAGCGCGTCTGCGACTGCGGCGTCGGGCTCCAGTGGCCGAAGGAGAGGAAGCCGATGTTCTTCACGTCCGCTCCAACGCTCGAAGGGCCCAAAGCCTTCCGCGACGCGTGCCTCAACCATCCGCGGGCACCGACCGCCCCGAACCACACCCATGACACGCCTACGGTTCGCCCTGACCGGCTTGCTCGCCGCCGTAGCCGGCATCGCCGCCGGCCACCTCGTGGCCGGCTTCGTGCAACCGGCGGCCTCACCGGTGCTCGCGATCGGCTCGACGGTCATCGACCTGACGCCGCAGCCCCTCAAGGAGTGGGCGATCGAGCACTTCGGCACCAACGACAAGCTCGTGCTGCAGGCGTCGGTCCTCGCGGTGACGCTCGTGCTGTCAGCGCTCGTCGGGCTGCTCGCCCGCCGTCGCCTCTGGCTGTCGGTCGCCGGCCTCGTCGTCCTCGTCGGCCTCGCCGGCGCGGCGGCCGTGGCCCGCCCAACCGCGCGGATCCTCGACGCCGTGCCGTCCGTGGCGGCCCTCGCCGTGGGCGTGGCCGTCCTCGTCGGGCT
>JAEXXY010000544.1 GCA_023451855.1 Actinomycetes bacterium | reverse complement strand
CGTCGAGCCGGGCCAGGGACGACGTCTCGGGCGCGAGCAGGACGAGGGCGTCGAGCAGCCCGACCTCCTCGACGTCGACCGGGCCGCCCCGCGCCGCGTCACGGCGCAGCGCGACGATGCCGGCCAGCCACGGACGCACCGCCGGCGCGGCGAGCCCGAGGTCGCCCGGGGCCGTCTCGTGCTTGAGGAACGCCGTGTCGCCAAGGCGCACCGACAGCGGCTTGGGGTAGCCGAGCACCGTGAGGTCGCCGGTCAGCCCGACCGTCTCGTCGGTGAGGTAGCCGCGGCCGGGGCCGAAGGTGCTGGTGACGGTCGTCTTGCCGGTCCCCCCTGGTGCCGCGTACACGAGGGTGGCACCGGTGAGCGGGTCGCACAGGGCCCCGGCGTGGAGCATGAGCAGCTGCCCGGCGGCCGCGCCGATGGCCGCGTGCGTGATGCTCTGCGTCAGCTCCTGCAGCGACGCCGTGCGCAGGGTCTGCGCGGAGGCGCCCCCCTCCGGGGTGGGCACGGGTGGGTCGTGGTGCACCTCGGCGTCGGCGGGAGCCGTGCCACCGGCGCCGTCCTCGAGGCACAGGTGCCACACACGCCGGGCCTCCTCGAGCAGCGACGCGTCGAGGGTCACCCGGACGCGCCGCCCGAGCGCCCGCACGACGAAGGAGGAAGGCGTCACGAGGCACCCCCGAGCCGGTCGAGTACCTCACGCATGCGACGCACCCGGTCGCTCCAGTCGAGCGCGGCGAGCCGCGCCGCGCGCGCGTCGGCGTCCACGGCTGTCTGCCCCGCGGGGGGTTCGGTGGTGGCGAGATCGGTCCCTCCGGTGAGGGTCTCGGCGACGGCGAGGATGAACCCGGCGCCGTCAGCACAGCGCACGAGCGGGTCGTCGCTCTCGCGGAACCCGGCGACCGGCGTCGACACGACGGGGCGCCCGGCGGCCGCGTACTCGTAGAGCTTGATGGGGTCGAGGCTGTCGGTGAACGGGGTGACGACGTGCGGCACGACGAGCACGTCGGCGTGCTGGAGGTAGCCGGGAACCTCGGTGCTGGGCCGGGCGCCGAGGACGAGCGCGCCGGCTGCGCGCAGCCGCTCGGAGTCTCGGTGGTCCAGGGCGTCGGGACCGACGAGGACGAGCCGCCCGGGCCCGCCGGCGAGACCGGCGAGGGCCTCGCAGAGGTCGACGCAGAGGTCGACGTCGAGCCGGTCGGCGTGCAGCGTGCCGGCGTAGAGCGCCACGGGCTGGGCGGGCAGGTCGGCCGGGCGCTCGTGGGTGGCGCGGTACGCGGCGGTGTCGACCCCGTTGGGCACCAGGGTCACCGGCCGCCCTGCTCCCTTGCTGGCCGCCAGCGCCGGGGAGCAGACGACGACCTCGGCGCACCCCTCGAGGAGCACGTGCTCCTGGGCGCGGACCCGGTCGAGCTGGACGGCGGCGCGGTCGGCGAGCGTCCAGTCGTCGGTGACGTCATAGAGGGCGGGCCACGTCGTCGCCGTGACGAGCAGGGCGCCCGTGGGGTCGTTGACCCACAGCGCCGGCGTCTTCATGCCCACCGTCCGAGAGGCCCGGATCACCTGGCGCGCCCAGCGGTCGTCGACACCGGAGTCGAGCTGTCGCGGCAGCCACTTCGTCGGCTCGAAGAGCCACAGCGCGTCACCGCCGACGCCCGGCAGCTCCGGACCACGGCGCAGGCCCCGGCCGCGACGTGGCCGGGCCGCGCCGAGGGCGGCGTGGAGCGGGTCGGTGGCCGGCTCGACGAACAGGACCCGCAGGTGCGGGTCGTCGCGCAGGAGGCCGCTCACGAGGTGCTGGTTGCGGCGCCACACGGTGTCCCAGGCCTCGAGCGAGGCGACGACGAGGTCCATGTCAGAGCACCGCCTCGTAGAGCCCGTCGGTCAGCTCGGCCTGGCGCTCGGGCGTGAAGGCGCTGCGCTGGGCCGCCTGCAGCGCGGCGCCGTAGCGGTCCCGGCCCTCGGGGTCGTCGGCGAGCGCGCACAGGAGCGTCGCGGCGGTCTCGGCGTCACCGGGCGGGTGCAGGGCGGCCCCCTCGACAGAACCGGACGTCTCGAGATGGCCCCCGCCGGCGACGGCGACGACGGGCAGCGCGGCCGCCATGGCCTCGAGCACGGTGAGGCCCAGGCCTTCGACCCGGCACGGGGCGAGAAGCACCGACGCGCGCAGCATGAGCCCCTCCACGTCGTCACGGTGGCCGAGGAAGGTCGTGGCGTCGGCGATCCCGAGCACGCCCACGAGGGACTCGACCGCGGCCCGGTCCGAGCCGTCGCCGGCCAGGTGCAGCCGCCAGCCGCGGGCGGCGAGGCCCGAGGCGGCGAAGGCGCGGACGGCGACGTCGGTCTCCTTCTCGCGCTCGAAGCGCTGCGCCACGAGGACGACGGGCTCGCGCTCGGCCGCGGTGGGTGAGGCGTCGACGGCCTCGACCCCCGGGTGGATGACGGTGCTGGGCCGGCCGATGCTGCGGGCAACGTACTCGCTGATGGAGATCCGTGCGCGCACCCGACGCGCCGCGAGGTCGGCGGCCAGCGCCGAGACCGGGTTGCTGCCGGACGGGCGAGCGAAGTGCTGGGT
>JAEXXY010000542.1 GCA_023451855.1 Actinomycetes bacterium | reverse complement strand
CCCCCACGCCACGCCGACGACCGTCACCCCCAGCCGCAGCGACCGGCCTCGCAGGCCCGACGCGTCCGCGACGCCGCGCAGCTCGCCGGCCACCCAGCGCCGCACGTCGGCGGAGCCGAGGCCACGGTGGCGGGCGAGCAGGACCAGGTGGTTGCGACGGCCATACAGTTTGTAGCGGGTGTCGAAGCGGGCGCCCCTGACGTGCGGCGCCGGCAGGTGGTCGACGACGGCGTCGGGAGCGAAGAGGACGCGGCCCCCGACGCGCCGGACGCGCAGGAACACGTCGGTGTCCTCGCGCAGCGCGGTGCCCGGATAGTCGTCCCGGAAGCCACCGAGGTCGGCCAGCACCGACCGCCGGAACGTCATGTTGGCCCCGATCCCGTGGTCGACCTCGAACGGCTCCGCTGCGGTCACGGCGAAACCCTCGGTGAGACGGCCGGTCGGCAGGTAGCGGCCCACCGGCCGGTCGTAGCGCTCCTCCCCCTCGATCCCGTTGCGAGTGCGTCCGGCGACGGCGGCCACCGACGCGTCGGCCAAGAGCCCGCGCAGAGCACGCGACCATCCGGCGCCGACGACGACGTCGTCGTCGAGGAACGCCACGACGTCCCCGGTAACCCAGCGCAGGGCCTCGTTGCGCGAGCGCGTCATCCATCCGGCCAGCTGCGGGGCCCACACGAAGCGCAGCGGTAGGCCGTGCGCGTCGACGTGGGCGCTCCGGTCCACGGCCGAGGCGTCGACGACGACGACCTCCTCGACCGGGTCCTCGAGGGCGGCGAGCCCGGCGAGGCACCGGTCGAGGAATGCGGCCCGCTCGTACGTCACGACGCAGACGCTCAGCGTCGGCAGGGTGCCGTGCGAACCTGACACCCACGGTCCCGTGGTCTCCACGCCGTCCAGGCGCTCTACGCCCTCCGTGCCCTCCATGCCCGCACAGTAGTGACGGGCGCAGGCGATCGTCAGCCGAACGTGTCGGGGTCCGGGCCCGTGCGCGTGCCGCGGTCGAGACCGGCCAGCGCGTCGAGGTCGTCGCCGTCGAGCGCGAAGTCGAAGACGCGGGCGTTCTCCTCGATGCGCTCCGGCGTGACCGACCGGGTCAGCACGACGTTGCCGAGCTCGACGTGCCACCGCAGCACGACGCGGGCCGGAGACACGTCGTGCCGCTGCGCGATGCCGGTGACGACCGGGTCCTCGAGGAGCCCGGCACGGACGGCGAGCGGGCTCCACGCCTCGGTGACGATGCCGTGCTCGTCGTGGAAGGCGCGCAGCTCGCGCTGCTGCAGGTACGGGCTCAGCTCGACCTGGTTGATCGAGGGCAGCACGCCCGTCTCGTCGAGGAGACGCTGCAGGTGCGGCACCTGGAAGTTGCAGACGCCGACCGATCGGACGCGGCCCTCCTGCTGCAGCTCGAGCAGGGTGCGCCAGGCCTCGACGTAGCGGTTCTGCTTCGGCGCCGGCCAGTGGATGAGGTAGAGGTCGAGCACGTCGAGGCCGAGCCGGCCCATCGACGCCTCGAACGCGCTGCGCACGTCGCCGTGGTCGTCGTTCCACACCTTCGTCGTGACGAAGACGTCGTCACGCGGCAGGTCCGAGGAGGCGAGGACACGGCCGATGCCCTCCTCGTTGCCGTAGATCCGCGCCGTGTCGAGGTGGCGGTAGCCGACCTTCAGCGCGCGGCCGGCGGCGGCGTCGACCTCGGCGTCCGGCACCTCCCAGACGCCGAAGCCGAGCTGGGGCACGGCGAGGCCGGGGGCGCTGGCGTGGCCGAGGGGCAGGGCGGGGACGTCGTGGTGTGTCGTCATGCATCCCACGCTAGGCGCAGGCCCGTGGCGACGATGTGCTGGACCTCACGGCGAGACGGCCGGGAATAACACCGGTGGCCCGGAAGTTGGGCCGCGCCGAGCCGCTAGAGTCCGGACCATGGCTCCCATCAGCAAGGTCCTCATCGCCAACCGGGGTGAGATCGCCGTCCGAATCGCCCGCGCCTGCAAGGACTCCGGCATCGCCTCGGTCGCCGTGTACGCCGACCCGGACCGCGACGCCCTGCACGTCAAGGTGGCCGACGAGGCGTTCGCGCTCGGTGGCTCGACCCCCGGTGAGAGCTACCTGCTGCAGGACAAGCTGCTCGACGTCGCACGCCAGGCCGGCGCCGACGCGGTCCACCCCGGCTACGGGTTCCTCGCCGAGAACGCCGACTTCGCGAAGAAGGTCATCGACGCCGGGCTGACGTGGATCGGTCCCGGCCCGGAGGCCATCGACGCCCTCGGCGACAAGGTCAAGGCCCGCCACATCGCGACGAAGGCCGGTGCCCCGCTCGTTCCCGGCACCAAGGACCCCGTCGCCGACGCCGACGAGGTCGTCGCGTTCGCGCAGGAGCACGGGCTGCCGGTCGCCATCAAGGCCGCCTACGGCGGCGGCGGGCGCGGCCTCAAGGTCGCCCGCACCATCGAGGAGATCCCGCACCTGTACGAGTCCGCGGTCCGCGAGGCCGTCACGGCCTTCGGCCGCGGCGAGTGCTTCGTCGAGCGGTTCCTCGACAAGCCACGGCACGTCGAGACCCAGTGCCTGGCCGACCAGCACGGCAACGTCGTCATCGTCTCGACGCGCGACTGCTCCCTCCAGCGTCGCAACCAGAAGCTCGTCGAGGAGGCGCCGGCGCCCTTCCTCACCGAGGAGCAGCACACCGAGCTGCTCCGGGCGTCCAAGGCCATCCTCAAGGAGGCCGGCTACGTCGGCGCCGGCACGTGCGAGTTCCTCGTCGGGCCGCAGGGCGACATCAGCTTCCTCGAGGTCAACACCCGCCTGCAGGTCGAGCACCCGGTCTCCGAGGAGGTCACCGGCATCGACCTGGTCCGCGAGCAGTTCCGTATCGCGAACGGCGAGCGCCTCGACTACGAGGACCCCGAGCCGCACGCGCACTCGATCGAGTTCCGGATCAACGGCGAGGACGCCGGCCGCGGCTTCCTGCCCGCCCCCGGCACCGTGACCCGCATGGTCGTGCCGCACGGCCCGGGCGTGCGCTGGGACGCCGGCATCGTCGAGGGCGACACCGTCGCCGGCGCCTTCGACTCGATGATCGCCAAGCTCATCGTCACCGGGCGCGACCGCACCCAGGCCCTCGAACGGGCCCGCCGTGCCCTCGGCGAGCTCGAGATCGACGGCATGCCGACGGTGACCCCGTTCCACCGTGCCGTGGTGGCCGACCCGGCGTTCGCGCCGGCCGACCCCACCGAGAAGTTCACGATCCACACCCGCTGGATCGAGACCGAGTTCGACAACCAGATCCCGGCCTACGCCGGCGCCGCTGCCGACGCACCGGAGGCCGAGGAGCGCCAGACCGTGGTCGTCGAGGTCGGCGGTCGCCGGCTCGAGGTGTCCCTGCCCGGTGGCCTCGCCATCGGCAACGGCGCGGGCTCGGCCAAGAAGAAGGCACCGAAGCGCTCCGGCGGGTCCAAGGGCGGCGCGGCCGTGTCCGGCGACTCCCTCACCGCGCCCATGCAGGGCACCATCGTCAAGATCGCCGTCGAGGACGGCGCGACCGTCGCCGCCGGCGACCTCGTCGTCGTCCTCGAGGCGATGAAGATGGAGCAGCCGATCACGGCACACAAAGCCGGCGTCGTCACCGGCCTCACCGCGGCCGTCGGCGAGACCGTCACCTCGGGCGCGGTCCTCGCCGAGATCAAGGACGCCGAGGGCTGAGCCCTTCCGCGCGACGGAAGGGCCGTCACCCCGTGGGGTGACGGCCCTTCGCGCGTCGAGGTCAGGTGTCGGCGTGATGTGGCGATGCCGCGCCTCAGGACTTCGGGGGCGGCGGGTCGCCGAGCGTGATGTCGTCCGAGCCGGAGGGCGGGATCTCCGAGGGCCCGGGGCCCCCGGGCAGCGACGGGTCGACGGGGCTCGGGTCGTTGGGGTCGACGGGCACGCCCGGGGTCGGCGTCGCGGGGCCGGGCTCCGGGGTCGGGACCGGCGTCGGCTCGGGCG
>JAEXXY010000541.1 GCA_023451855.1 Actinomycetes bacterium | reverse complement strand
ACCTGGCACTGCCCCGCGACGTCGAGCCGGCCGACACGTGGTCGACGCCCGTGCCCTCGGTGGCGCTGATCGACCTCCAGCACCTCGGCCGGCTGCTCGAGGGCCGCGCCGACACCACGCAGGTCGTCCGCGTCCGCGAGCTCGTCACGGGCGAGGTCGCCGACTACCTGACCCGACGCGTCGAGAAGACCGTCGCGCCGACCGTCGCCGCGCTGCGCTCCCGTGCCGCCGAGCTCGTCTCCGGCGAGATGGAGCGGCTCGACCAGCGCCTGCCCGGCCTCGACGAGGGCACCCGGGCCGAGATCGGCCTCGCCGTGCACCGCATCGTCGAGAAGCTGCTCCACACCCCGACCCGACGCGTCAAGGAGTTCGCGATGGAGGGCAGCGGCGACGACTACGCCGCCGCCCTGCGCGAGCTGTTCGACCTCGAGCCCAAGGACGTCGCCAACGTGTCGACCCCTCCGAAGCGGGGAGGTGGCGCATGACGACGCTGCGCCTCGGCACCCGCCGCTCCGCCCTCGCCACGACCCAGTCCGCCTGGGTCGCCGACCGTCTCCGTGCCCTCGGCCACGACGTCGAGCTCGTCGAGATCACGACCGAGGGCGACACCTCCGGCGAGCTGCTCACCGCGATCGGCGGCACCGGCGTCTTCGCCGCCGCGATCCGCAAGGCCCTGCTCGACGGTCGCATCGACGTCGCCGTGCACTCGCTCAAGGACCTCCCGACGACGCCCGAGCCCGGCCTCGTCGTCGCCGCGGTCCCGCAGCGCGAGGACAGCCGCGACGTGCTCGTGGCCCGCGACGCCCTGACCCTCGGCGAGCTGCCGGCCGGGTCGGTCGTCGGCACCGGGTCACCGCGTCGCACCGCCCAGCTCGCGGCGCTCGGTCTCGGTATCGAGATCCGCCCGATCCGCGGCAACGTCGACACCCGCATCGGACTCGTCACGTCGGGCACCCTCGACGCCGTCGTCCTCGCGCGGGCGGGCCTGGCCCGCCTCGGCCGCCTCGAGGAGGCCACCGAGGTGCTCGACCCGATCCAGGTGCTCCCGGCGCCGGGCCAGGGCGCCCTCGCCGTCGAGTGCCGGTCCGACCGCGCCGACGTGCTCGCCGCGGTCACCCCGCTCGACGACCCCGACACCCGTGCCTGCGTCCTCGCCGAGCGGTCGCTGCTGCGCACCCTCGAGGCCGGCTGCACCGCCCCCGTCGGGGCGCTCGCCGAGGTCGTCGAGGACGACGAAGGCCCGGTGCTGTCGCTGCGTGCCTTCGTCGGCACGGAGGACGGCGCCGTCGAGCTGCGTCGCTCACTCGTCGGCGGGTACGACGAGCCCGAGGACCTCGGGCGCCGGCTCGCGCACGTCTGCCTCGAGGACGGCGCCGCCGAGATCACCGGCTCACCGGTCGGGGGTCCCTCCCCGGTCGGAGCCACGACCGACACCGTTCCACCCAACGACCCGTACGGCAGTCGGCACGACAGTCCGCACGACACGCCGTACGACACCGACTCACCGCACGCCTCACACCGACCGGAGCAAGTTTCGTGACCCAGTCTCGCCAGCCGTCGGAGCAGACGGCGTCGACCCCCACGCTGTCGACCTCTCCCGCCCGCGTCGCCTTCGTCGGGTCCGGGCCGGGTGATCCCGGCCTGCTGACGCTGCGCGCCCGTGACCTGCTCGCGGCCGCCGACGCCGTCGTGCTCGACCGCGTCGCCCGCGAGGACGTCGTCCTGGCCCACGCGCGTCCCGACGTCGAGGTCATCGACGCCGGCCACGGCGAGCAGGGCCAGGAGCTGACCCATGCGGTCCGCGCCAAGCTCGTCGTCAAGGCCGCCAAGGCGGTCGGCCCGTCCGGCCTCGTCGTGCGGCTCATGGACGGCGACCCCGCCACCTTCAACGGCCTCGCCGAGGAGGTTCGCGCCTGCCGCAAGGCCGGGCTGACCTTCGACGTCGTGCCGGGTGTCTCGGCCGTCACCGCCGGGCCGACGTACGCCGGCGTGCCCCTGACCTCCAAGGCCACCGGCGCCGTCCACGTCCTCGCCACCGAGCACGCCGGGCTCGACCTCGCGCCGTACACGGCCGACGCCGACACCCTCGTCCTGCTCGGCAACACCGAGACGATCCGCAAGGCGCTGTCCGCGCTGCTCGCGGCGGGCCGCCCCGGCGAGTCCCTCGTGGCCTTGACGACCAACGCGACGACGGTCCGCCAGACGTCGGTCACGTCCTCGCTCGAGGCCGTCGACCGCCTCTTCTCCGGCAAGGAGCCGCTCGAGGTCTCGCTCGCCGTCGTCTCCCCGAACGTCGACCTGCGCGAGGAGTTCGCCTGGTTCGAGACCAAGCCGCTCTTCGGCTGGAAGGTCCTCGTGCCGCGCACCCAGGCCCAGGCCGGCCCGATGGTCGACCGCCTCGCCGGCTACGGCGCCACGGCCGAGGTCGTCCCGACGATCTCCGTCGAGCCGCCGCGCACGCCGCAGCAGATGGAGAAGGCCGTCAAGGGCCTGGTCACCGGGCGCTACGAGTGGATCGGCTTCACGTCGGTCAACGCCGTGCGCGCGGTCCGCGAGCGGTTCGAGGAGTTCGGCCTCGACGCGCGCGCGTTCGCCGGCCTCAAGGTCGCCGCCGTCGGTGGCGTCACCGCCGAGGCGCTGCGCGAGTGGGGGATCAACCCCGACCTCGTCCCCTCCGGCGAGCAGTCCGCCGCCGGCCGGCTCGAGGAGTGGCCCGCGTTCGACGAGGTGCTCGACCCGATCAACCGCGTCCTGCTGCCGCGCGCCGACATCGCCACCGAGACCCTCGTCGCCGGCCTGCGCGACATGGGCTGGGAGGTCGACGACGTCACCGCCTACCGCACGGTGCGCGCCGCCCCGCCGGCCGCCTCGATCCGCGACGCCATCAAGGGCGGCGACTACGACGCGGTGCTCTTCACGTC
>JAEXXY010000532.1 GCA_023451855.1 Actinomycetes bacterium | reverse complement strand
CCATGGTGCGCTCGCTCGAGGCGGCCGGGCTGTCGGTCGTCGCCCACACGGAGCCGGGGAACGTCGCGAGCCACCGGGTCCTCGCGCGGCTCGGTTTCCGCCGCAGCCCCGACGGCGAGGAGCCGGCGCGCGACGCCGAGTGGCTGTGGACCCGTGCCCGCGCCGAGGCCACCACCGGTCCGTGAGAAGGTGGGAAGTCGCCGACCCGGGCTGCCCGGGCGGCGTCGACCAGCGAGCGAGGACGGCCCACGAGGCCCAGCGACAGGGGAGCGCCACACCGTGAACGGACCGTCGAGCTCGGGTGCCGGCAGCTCCACCCTCCGGGAGGGTCTCGGCGTCATCGGCCGCGGCATCAAGGGCCAGCCGCGGTGGTTCTCCCTCGCCGTTCTCGGCAGCGTCGTGTACGGCGTCATGACCGGGCTCACCGCGTGGGCCATCGGCTGGGTCGTCGACCACTCGGTCAGCCCGGCCATCAGCGCCCACCACGTCACGGCCGAGCAGCTGTGGACCATCGGCGGCGTCCTCGCGCTCGTCGTGCTCGTCAACGTCGTCGGGGTCATCGGCCGCCGCCTCGCGGGCGGCATCGCCATGTTCAACCTCGGGGCGATGTACCGGCGGCAGGTCACCCGCCAGTACCTGCGCCTCCCGCTCGCCTGGCACCACAAGCACCCGTCCGGCCAGCTGCTGTCGAACGCCAACGCGGACGTCGAGGCCACGTGGAACATCTTCGCCCCGCTGCCGATGGCCCTCGGCGTCGTCGTCATGCTCGTCTTCGGCATCGTCCAGATGACCGTCATCGACCCGTTGCTCGCCCTCGTCGGCCTCACGGTCTTCCCGATGCTGTTCCTGGCCAACGTCGCCTTCCAGCGCGCCATGTCGCCGCGCGTCACCCGGGCCCAGCAGCTGCGCGCCGACGTGTCCGAGGTGGCGCACGAGAGCTTCGAGGCCGCGCTCGTCGTCAAGTCGCTCGGCCGTGAGGACCACGAGGCCGAGCGGTTCGCCGCCGTCACCCACGACCTGCGCGCCGCCAACGTCGAGGTCGGTCGCACCCGAGGCCGGTTCGACCCCGTCATCGAGGCCATCCCCACCATCGGCACCCTCGCGGTGCTCTTCGTCGGCACCCTGCGCGTCCAGGGCGGCTACCTCACGGCGGCGCAGGTCGTGCAGATCGCCTACCTCTTCTCGATCCTTGCCTTCCCGGTCCGGGCCCTCGGCTGGGTGCTCGCCGAGATGCCGCGTGCGGTCGTCGGCTGGCGCCGCGTCGAGGCGGTGCTCGAGGCCACCGGCAGCATGACCTACGGCGAGCGCGAGCTGCCGCGCGGCCGGTCGAGCCACCTGCAGGCCGACGGGCTCGCCTACGCCTACGAGATCGAGACCGAGGACGGCGGCACCGACCTCAACCCGGCGATCGTCGACGTCACCCTCGACGTCGCGCCAGGCTCGACCGTCGCCGTCGTCGGGCCCACCGGCAGCGGCAAAACCACCCTGACCAACCTCCTGCTGCGCCTCGTCGACCCCGACAGCGGCGCCGTGCTCCTCGACGGCGTCGACCTGCGCGAGGTGCGCCACGGCGGCGTCAGCGACGTCGCTGCGCTCGTCGCCCAGCAGACGTTCATGTTCGACGACACCGTCCGCGGCAACGTCACCCTCGGCGCCGAGCACGACGACGAGGCGGTGTGGCGCGCCCTGAACGTCGCCCAGGCCGCGAGCTTCGTCGAGCGCCTGCCGGACGCCCTCGACACCCGCGTCGGCGAGCGAGGCGCCTCGCTCTCCGGTGGCCAGCGCCAGCGGATCGCCTTGGCCCGCGCCGTGATCCGCGAGCCGCAGCTGCTCGTCCTCGACGACGCCACCTCGGCCGTCGACCCGAGCGTCGAACAGGCGATCCTCGCGCGGCTCCGCGAGGCCAGCTCGGGCACCACCGTCGTCGTCGTCGCCTACCGGATGGCCACGATCCTGCTCGCCGACGAGGTCGTCTACGTCGAGGCCGGCCGTGTGGTCGACCACGGGCGGCACACCGAGCTCATGGGCCGGTGCGCCGGCTACGAGCGACTCGTCACCGCCTACGCCCGCGAGGCGGCCGAGCGCCAGGCGATCGCGGCCGGAGCCGAGGACCTCGACGAGTACGACCTCGTCGACGCTGAGTCAGGCCCTGACGTCGGCTCCGCGGACGGCCGCGACGAGCAGCAGGAGGCGGTCCGATGAGCATGCGCTCCCAGGCCCCGGTCGAGCACCACGGCATCGCCACCGGCCACGAGCTGACCACCGGCGAGACGCTCCGGCGCGGCCTCGAGCTCTCGCCCGAGCTGCGCCGCGGCATCGGCGTCACGATGGCCCTCGCCGTGCTCTCCACGGTCGGACGCGTCCTCGTGCCCTTCGTCGTCCAGCGCATCACCGACAACGGCATCCTCGCCGCCGGGGGCCCCGACATCGCCGTCGTCACCTTCTGGATCGCGGTCGCGCTCGTCGGCGTCGTCGTCACCGCGTTCTCGGCCTACTTCGTCAACGTCCGGCTCTTCCGCGCGTCCGAGGGCGGGTTGGCCACGCTGCGGCTCAAGGCGTTCCGCCACATCCACGACCTCGCGATGCTGACGCAGAACACCGAGCGACGCGGGTCGCTCGTCTCCCGGGTCACCTCCGACGTCGACACGATCTCGATGTTCGTGCAGTTCGGCGGGCTCATGCTCATCGTCAACGTGGCGCAGATCACGCTCGCCACGGTGCTCATGGTGTTCTACAGCCCGATCCTGGCGCTCGTCGTGTGGCTGTGCTTCGTGCCCCTGTTCGTCATCATCCGCACCTTCCAGGGCATCGTCGGGCGGGCGTACACGAAGGTGCGCGAGCGGGTCGGCGACATGCTCGGTGCGATCTCCGAGGCCGTCGTCGGCGCCCAGGCCATCCGCGCCTACGGAGTCGAGGCCCGCACCGAGGGGCGCATCGACGCCGCGATCGAGGGGCACCGCAGCGCCGCCATCGGTGCCCAGGCCCGCTCGGTCATCGCCTTCACGTCCGGCCAGCTGGTGTCGGGTCTGACCACGGCGGTCGTCCTCGTCGTCGGCACCGTCCTCGCCGTCAACGGCCGGCTCACGCTCGGCGAGCTGCTCGCCTTCCTCTTCCTCGTCAACCTCTTCACGATGCCGGTGCAGCAGGCCACCGAGATCCTCAACGAGATGCAGAACGCCGTGGCCGGCTGGCGCCGCGTCATCGGCATCATCGACACCCCGGCCGACGTGTCCGACCCGGCCGAGGAGGGCGTCGAGCTGCCACGCGGCCCCATCACGGTGCAGTTCAGCGGCGTCGGGTTCGCCTACCCCGGAGGCGAGCCCGTCCTGCACGACATCGACCTCACGATCGCCCCGCGCAGCCGCGTCGCCATCGTCGGCGAGACCGGGTCGGGCAAGTCGACGCTCGCCAAGCTGCTGACCCGCCTCATGGACCCGACCTCCGGCCGGGTCCTGCTCGACGGCACCGAGCTGCGCCGGATCCGGTTCTCCTCGTTGCGGTCCCGGGTCGTCCTCGTGCCTCAGGAGGGGTTCCTCTTCGACGGCACGCTCCTCGACAACGTCCGGTTCGGGCGTCCCGACGCCACCGAGGAGCAGGTGCGCGCGACGCTCACCGACCTCGGCCTCGACGGCTGGGTGTCGACGCTTCCGCTCGGCCTCGCCACCGACGTCGGCCAGCGGGGCGAGTCCCTGTCGGCGGGTGAGCGGCAGCTCGTCGCCCTCGCCCGGGCCTACCTCGCCGACCCCGACCTGCTCGTCCTCGACGAGGCCACCTCGGCGGTCGACCCGCACACCGAGGTGCGCCTGCAGCGGGCCCTCGACTCGCTCACCCGTGGCCGCACCTCGATCGCCATCGCGCACCGGCTCTCGACCGCCGAGAACGCCGACGAGGTCATCGTCGTCGACGCCGGACGCATCGTCGAGCGCGGCCACCACAGCGAGCTCGTCGCCCTCGGCGGGGTCTACGCGCGACTGCACGCCTCGTGGGTGTCCCAGCAGCAGGCGCTCTGAGGTCCGGCACAATGTCCCGGTGACCGCCGACCCCGCCGACACCACCGGCCCCACTGACCTCGACGCGCTCGACCCGCGCATCGCCGAGCTGCTCAAGCGCGACGAGCACGGCCTCGTCGCGGCGGTCGTGCAGCAGCACGACACCCGCGACGTGCTCATGGTCGGCTGGATGGACGACGAGGCGCTGCGGCGCACCCTGACCGAGGGTCGGGTCACCTTCTGGTCGCGCAGCCGCCAGGAGTACTGGCGCAAGGGCGACACGAGCGGCCACGTCCAGTGGGTCAAGGGCGTGCGCCTCGACTGCGACGGCGACGCCCTGCTCGTCACCGTCGACCAGGTCGGTGCGGCCTGCCACACCGGCGACCGCACGTGCTTCGACGCCCGCGTCCTGCCCGCCGTCGTCGGCGAAGCCGCACCCGCCACCTGACCGACCACCTGACCGGTCCCGGCACGTCCGGTGGATGAGGGGCGTCGGGAGCGTCCCGGCGCGGTGGGCCAGAATGGGCCGGTGCCCGACTCGACCGCCCCGCTCGCACCCGCGCCCGCCCCGCACGCCGATCTCGCGTGGGGCCGCACGTGGCCGAGCCTGCCGGTCTTCACCGAGCTCGCCCTCGAGCATCGACGCGTCATCCCCGTCGTGCGTCGCGTCCTCGCCGACGCCGAGACGCCGGTGGGCGTGTACCGCAAGCTCGCGGCCGACGCCCCGGGCACCTTCCTGCTCGAGTCGGCCGAGCACGGCGGCGTCTGGTCGCGCTACTCGATCGTCGGCGCCCGCAGCGCCGCGACCCTGACCGAGCGCGGGGGAGAGACGCACTGGATCGGCGAGCCGCCCGTCGGGCTGCCCACGTCCGGCGACCCCACCGCTGCCGTCCGCGACACCGTCGCGGCCCTCGCCACCCCGCGCATCCCCGGGCTGCCGCCGCTCACCGGCGGTCTCGTCGGCGCGATCACCTACGACGCAGTGCGCCGCTGGGAGAAGGTCCCCGACGGCGGGCGCGACGAGCTCGACCTGCCCGAGGTCGCGATGATGCTCGCCACCGACCTCGCGGTCTTCGACCACAGCGACGGCTCGCTCCTGCTCGTGGCCAACGCCGTCAACCACGACGCCACCGACGAGCGCATCGAGGACGCCTGGGCCGACGCCGTCGCCCGTCTGGACCGGATGGAGGACCTGCTGGCGCAGCCCGCGGCGAGCACCGTCTCGACGATCGAGCCGGTCGACCTCGAACCGACGAGCAGCCACACCCAGCCGCAGTTCGAGGCCATGGTCGAGGAGGCCAAGGAGGCGATCCGCGCCGGCGAGGCCTTCCAGATCGTCGTGTCGCAGCGGTTCACCGTGCCGTGCGCGGCCGATGCCCTCGACGTCTACCGGGCGCTGCGCGTCAGCAACCCGAGCCCGTACATGTACCTGCTGCGCCTGCCGCACCCCGACGGCTCGGCCTACGACGTCGTCGGCTCGAGCCCCGAGGCGCTCATCAAGGTCACCGACCGACAGGCCATCACGCACCCCATCGCCGGCTCGCGGCCACGCGGCAAGAGTCCGGACCACGACGCCCACCTCGCCGAGGAGCTGCTCGCGGACACCAAGGAGCGCGCCGAGCACCTCATGCTCGTCGACCTCGCGCGCAACGACCTCCAGCGCATCTGCCGGGCCGGCACCGTCGACACCGTCGACTTCATGTCGATCCGCCGCTACAGCCACATCATGCACATCGAGTCGACGGTCGTCGGCGACCTCCGCGAAGGCCAGAGCGCGTACGACGCGCTCGTCGCGACCTTCCCGGCGGGCACCCTGAGCGGCGCCCCCAAGCCGCGCGCCATGGCGCTCATCGACGGCTACGAGGGCCTGCGCCGCGGGCTCTACGGCGGCGTCGTCGGCTACCTCGACTTCGCCGGCGACCTCGACATGGCCATCGCGATCCGCACCGCGCTGATCAAGGACGGCCTGGCCCACGTGCAGGCCGGCGCGGGCATCGTCGCCGACTCGGTGCCGCACCTCGAGTACGAGGAGACCGTCAACAAGGCCGCCGCCGCGCTGCGCGCCGTCGCGGCCGCGGCCGGCCTCCGCCGGGTCAGCGACGGGCGCGCATGAGGCTGTCCAAGCGGCTCGCCGCGATCGCCGTCCTCGTGCCGGCGGCGTTGCTGCTCGGCCTCTCGACGCTGACCTGGGCC
>JAEXXY010000516.1 GCA_023451855.1 Actinomycetes bacterium | reverse complement strand
GCCTGGCCGAGGCCCTCGACAACCGGACCGAGTTCGGTGTCTGGGGCGGGATGACGGAGCGGGAGCGCCGCGCGCTGCTGCGCAAGCGTCCCGACATCGCCTCGTGGAAGACCGCTCTGCGCGCCGGCATGGCCGCGCAGGCTCGTCAGGCCTGAGCCTCACATCGCCCGCGCCGTGACGCGTCCGACTCGCCGGACGCGTCCGGCGCTCGCGTGTTCAACTGGTGCGCGTGCGCTCTGAGACGTCCGGGAACGGTCTGCATCGGACCACGCGAGGGCCGTGTCAGGACGCCGCGAGCGCTGCGCCGATCTCGCGCAGCCCGTCGAGGTCGTGCACGACGCGCCCGAGGGCCGGCACGTGCACCACGGGGATTCCGGGGTGCGCGCGTGAGAAACGGTCCGCCAGCTCGTGCTGCCGCTGTGCCGTGCGCACGAGGTCGGCGTGCAGGCGCAGCAGGCCGGCGGCGGTCGTGGCCGACTTCGGGCCGTTGCCGTCCTCGAGCGCCTCGGCGACCGCAAGGGCCTTCGACGGGCTCAGCCCGGTGGCCTCGACGCGTCCGATGCGGTTGATGACGAGTCCGGCCAGGGGCATGCCGTCGGCCTCGAGCCGGTCGACGAAGTAGGACGCCTCGCGCAACGCGTCGCGCTCGGGCGCCGCGACGACGAGGAAGGCCGTGCCCTCCTCGGACAGCAGCCGGTAGGTCTCGTCGGCGCGCTCGCGGAACCCGCCGAACATCGTGTCGAGCGCGTTGACGAAGGTCTGGACGTCGGTGAGCATCTGCCCGCCGAGGATCTTGGTCATCGCCCCGGTGACGATCTGGACGCCGACGCCGAACATCTTGAGGCCGGCCCGGCCCCCGGCCTTGGCCGGCGCCGTGAGCAGGCGGATGAAGCGACCGTCGAGGAAGCTGCCGAGGCGGTTCGGGGCGTCGAGGAAGTCGAGGGCCGACCGCGACGGCGGGGTGTCGACGACGATGAGGTCCCACGGCGCGTCGGGCCCCCCGGCGGACGCCTTGAGCTGGCCGAGCTTCTCCATCGCCATGTACTCCTGCGTGCCCGCGAACGAGCTGGAGACGGCCTGGTAGAAGGGGTTGGCGAGGATCTGCTCGGCCTTGTCGGGGTCGGCGTGCGTGATGACGACCTCATCGAAGGTCCGCTTCATGTCGAGCATCATCGCGTGGAGGCTGCCGCCGGCCGAGGCATCGATGTCGGTGACCGGGCGCGGTGTGTTGTCGAGCTCGGTGAGACCGAGGGACTGCGCGAGCCGGCGGGCCGGGTCGATCGTCAGCACGACGACGCGGCGGCCGGCCTCTGCGGCCCGCAGCCCGAGCGCCGCGGCCGTCGTCGTCTTGCCGACGCCGCCCGATCCGCAGCACACGACGATGCCGATCGACGGATCGGCGACCAGCGCGTCGACGTCGAGCGCCGGCGCCGTCTGGGCGACCGTGTGCCTGCTGGTCGTCGCGGTCATGCGGGCACCTGCTCGTGGGCGAAGTGCGGCACGAGGACGTCGGCGAGCTCGCGGACCGACCCGCTGTCGACGCCGTCCGCCAGCAGGGGCAGCTCGATGATCGGCAGGCCGGCCCCCTCGAGGAGGGCGCGCTGCTCGCGTTCGAGGTCGACGCGTTGCGCGTGGTCGCGCGCCTCGGCGAGCAGGCCGTCGACGAGCTCGGGCGTCACGGCGACGCCGGCCTCGGTGAGCTGGGTGCGGATCGAGGGCTTGTGCAGCCGGCCGGCGAGGGCCTGGTCGATGGCAGCGTCCTCGAGCAGCGGCCGGCGCACCATGTTGACGATGATCGAGCCGGGCCGGAAGCCCTTGGACCGCAGCTCCTCGATGGCCTCGAGGGTCTCCTGCACGGGCATCTCCTCGAGGAGGGTCACGAGGTGCACGACGGTCTGCTCGGACTGGAGCAGGCGGGTGATCGACTCGGCCTGGGAGTGGATCGGCCCGACGCGGGCGAGGTCGGCCACCTCGGAGTTGACCGACAGGAACCGCCCGATGCGGCCGGTGGGCGGCGCGTCGAGGACGAGGGCGTCGTAGGTGAGCGGGGCGTCGCCGCGGTGCCGGCCGTCGCGGCGGCGTCGGTTGGCCTCGTAGACCTTGCCGATGAGCAGGACGTCGCGCACGCCGGGGGCGATCGTCGTCGCGAAGTCGATGGCGCCGAACTTCTCGAGCAGCCGCCCGGCGCGGCCGAGCTTGTAGAAGAGGTGGAGGTACTCGAGCAGGGCTGCCTTCGGCTCGACCGACAGCCCGTCCACCTCGCCGCCTCCGGGCAGGCGCACGACGCGCGTCTCGTCGGTGCCGAGCGGGGGCACGTCGAAGGTCTGGCTGATGCCCTGACGCCCCTCGACCTCGGTGAGCAGCACGCGGCCGGGTGTCGAGGCGAGGGCCAGGGCCATCGCCGAGGCGACGGTGGTCTTGCCGGTGCCGCCCTTGCCCGTGACGACGTGCAGCCGCGCCTGGCCCCAGTCGGTCGTCACGGGCCCAGCCTATGCGGGTGGTCAGCGGGTCAGGGCAGCGACGGTGGACAGCACGGTCGAGAAGGCCGGTTGGTCGGGGTCGATGAGGGAGAAGTGGCCCGCGTCCGGCACGACCGTCCGCTCCACGTCGCCACCGGCCCGGCGCGCCGCCTCGAGGTAGCCGTCGCCGACGGCGGTGGGCACGACGTCGTCCCCGGTGCCCGACAGCAGGCGCACCGGCACCCGCGGAGGCAGCGAGGCCATGGGATCGGCGGACCGCCAGGCCGGCGTGCCCGGGCCGGTGCCGACGAAGGCTCGGGTGGCGTCGGCGCCGAGGTGCAGGCGGTCGGCGGCGTCGAGGTCGACGACGCCCGCGAGCGAGACGACGCCGACGACGCCGAGGCCCTCGACCCACGGCTGGCCGGCCGCCCACGCGACGAGGTGCCCGCCGGCCGAGTGGCCGACGAGGACGATCCGGTGCGGCAGGGACCCGTCCTGGGCGACGGCCTCGGTGAGGGCGCGGACGTCGTCGAGCGTGCCCGGCACGCCGCCGCCCGGCATGCCCGCGCGTCGGTACTCCCCGAGAGCGACGGTGTACCCCGCCGCCGCGAAGGCGTGCGTCTCCGGCAGCGCGTGGGCCCGGTCGTACTCGGCCCGCCAGAAGCCGCCGTGCACGACGAGGACGGTGACGTCACGAGGCGTCGCGCCCGCGTCGGGCGGGATGACGTCGTACACCTGCGCGGGGTCAGGGCCGTAGGTGCGCGTCGTCGACGCGGCCGGCGCCGGGCGCGTCAGGACGTCGTCGGAGCGGGGGTCGACGGGCGTGCTCATACCGGACATCGTGGCACCCGCCGTCGCGGGTCGGGACGGTGCTCCCGGGCGGGCGCCCGGGGGGTCGGCGCACGCGCTGAGCGCAGGTACACCAGTGAGTAGGGTGATCGCCATGACCACGTGGGAATACCTCACCGCACCGCTCCTGATCCACAACACCAAACAGATCCTCGACAACTTCGGGGCCGATGGCTGGGAGCTCGTCCAGATCGTCAACGGGCCCGACGGCACCAGCCTCGTCGCCTACTTCAAGCGTCCCAAGTCTGCGGGGAACTGAGCATGAGTGCTGTCGAAGACCGTCTGTCCGAGCTCGGGCTGACCGTGCCCGAGGTCGTCCCGCCCGTCGCCGCCTACGTCCCCGTGGTCCGCGACGGCAACCTCGTCTTCACCTCCGGGCAGCTGCCGATGGTCGACGGCCGCCTGGCCACCACCGGCAAGGTCGGCGCCGAGGTCGACGAGGCCACGGCCAAGGAGCTGGCCGCGACGTGCGCCCTCAACGCGATCGCCGCCATCAAGTCCGAGCTCGGCGACCTCGACAAGGTCGCCCGTGTCGTCAAGGTCGTCGGCTTCGTCGCCTCCGACCCGATCTTCACCGGCCAGCCCGGCGTCATCAACGGTGCGAGCGAGCTGCTCGTCAAGGCCTTCGGTGAGAAGGGCGTCCACGCCCGGTCCGCCGTCGGCGTCGCCGCCCTTCCCCTCGACGCCCCGGTCGAGGTCGAGGTCGTCGTCTCCGTCGAGGGCTGAACCGGTGATGGGTCGTCTCTTCCCGCTCACGACCACGCCCGGCATCTCCGACGCCGCGACCCGATGGCTGTCCGGCGACCGGTGGGAGATCGCCGAACCACGACGCGCCAGCACCGTCATGCTCGTGCGTGACGCGCCGGACCCGTCCGATGCCACTGCCGGTCCGGAGGTGTTCATGCTCCGGCGCGTCTCCGAGATGGAGTTCGCGCCGAGCATGCACGTCTTCCCCGGCGGCGGCGTCGACGACCGCGACGGCGAGGGTGACCTGCCCTGGAGCGGTCCCTCACCGCTCGAGTGGGGCGAGCGCCTCGGCTGCAGCCCGGCCGAGGCGCAGCTCTACGTCGCCGCGGCCGTCCGCGAGCTGTTCGAGGAGTGCGGCGTGCTCCTCGCCTCACCGTCGGCGAGCGGGCCGCTCGCGTGGGTGGGCGACGCCGAGTGGCGCCAGGTGCGCGCGGACCTCGTGTCGCGTGCCGTGTCGCTGCGTGAGGTCCTCGTCGACCGCGGCCTCGTGCTGCGCTCCGACCTCGTCGTGGCCAAGGCGCACTGGCTGACGCCGGAGTTCGAGCCGCGTCGCTATGACACGTGGTTCTTCGCCGCGGTCATGCCGCCGTTGCAGACCGCCGACGGCGACACCACCGAGGCCGACCTCGCCGAGTGGGTGCGCCCCGCGGACCTGCTGCGCGAGTACGAAGCCGGGTCGGCGCTCATGCTGCCCCCGACCGTCATCTGCGTCGAGCAGGTGCGCGACGCCGCGTCGGCCGCGGACTTCGTGGCGCATGCCGACCTGACGCCCCTCGTCATGCCTGAGGTCGTCGACGCCCCGGGTGGTGCGGCGATGAAGGTCGTCGAACGCGTCTGAGCCACAAGCTGATCCGACCGCCGTGTGGGGCGGTCGGCTCGAGCCGGAGGGCTCCCCAACGTTTGCGTCACAGACGTTCCCGACGCGAGGAGGTCGACGTGCAGGGTGCAGAGGTCGACCCGACGTGGGCCGGCGGCCGGTTCGGCGAGCGCGCCGAGTGCGTGCTGTGCCCCAACCCCTCGCCGATGACCCTCGACGGCACGAACACGTGGCTGCTCGCCGAGCCCGGCAGCGACGAGGTCGTCGTCGTCGATCCCGGCCCGCTCGACGAGGGCCACCTGCAGAACGTGCTGCGCCACGTCACCGACTCCGGCCGGCGCGTCGCGCTGACGCTGCTGACGCACGGCCACGCCGACCACGCCGAGAGCGCCGACCGCTTCCACGCCCTCACCGGCGCCCCGGTGCGGGCCTTCGGCCGCGGCCACGACGACGTCCGCCCCGGCGAGACGATCCGCGTCGGCGGCCTCGAGGTGCTCGCCGTCGAGACGCCCGGTCACACGAGCGACTCCTACTCCTTCGTCCTGCCGGCCGACACCACCCTGCTGACCGGTGACACCGTCCTGGGGCGCGGCACCACGGTGGTCGCCTGGCCTGACGGCAGCCTCGAGGCCTACCTCGAGTCCCTCGACCGCATCGAGCGGCTCACGGCCTCCGGTGCCGTCACGAGCCTGCTGCCCGGCCACGGGCCGTTCGTCCCCGATGCCGCCGCCACTGTCACCTTCTACCTCCGGCACCGCGCCGAGCGGCTCGAGCAGGTGCGGGCTGCGGTCGCGGCCGGCGCGTCGACGGCCCGCGCGGTCGTCGAGACCGTCTACGCGGACGTGCCGCGCAGCGTGTGGGCGGCGGCCGAGCTGTCGGTGCAGGCGCAGCTCGAGTACCTGCGCGAGCACCCCTGAGCCCGCGCCCATGGACGCACATCGGGGTGTCGCCGAGCTCGCCGCCGCCGCGCTCGACCTCGTCGGGGACCGGCGCCGGGTCGTGCTCGGCATCGCCGGGGCGCCGGGCGCGGGCAAGTCGACGCTCGCCGAGGCGCTCGTGGCGGAGGTGGCCCGGACGCACGGGGCCGACTACGTCGCGCATGTGCCGATGGATGGCTTCCACCTCGCCGACGTGCAGCTCGAACGCCTGGGGGCCCTGTCCCGCAAGGGCGCTCCTGACACCTTCGACGCCGACGGGTATGCGCACCTGTTGCGCCGGCTCATCGCCCTGCCCGACTCGTGGGTCTATGCGCCGAGCTTCGAGCGGACGCTCGAGCAGCCGGTCGCAGCCGCCGTGGTGGTGCCTCCGTCCGCCCGGCTCGTGGTCACCGAGGGCAACTACCTGCTGCTGCCGGAGCCCCGGTGGGAGGCGGCGCGAGCGGCGACCGCCGCGGTCTGGTTCGTCACGGGCGCGGACGCCGTGCGGCGCTCCCGGCTCGTGTCGCGACACGTCGCCTTCGGCAAGGATCCGGACGCCGCGGAGCTGTGGGTGGGAAGCAGCGACGAGGGCAACGCCCGGCTCGTCGCCGAGTCGGCACCCCACGCGGACCGCATCGTCGTCAACGGCCCGGACGGCTGGCACTTCGCCTGAAACCGCCCCCCGCTCGGCGTGCTGCGGCGCGCGGGGTTTGCTCCGTCACTGCTCAGTGAGAGTGAGCAGTGACGCAGCACGAAGAGGATGGCGGCGTCGGGCTGGTCGGGGGCCATCGCCTGCGTCCATCGAATGCGTCACTGCTGCACCCCACGCAGCAGTGACGTACGGCGCGTCAGAGGCGCGGGAGTCCGCTTGGGTCCGGGCCTGTCATCCCACCTGGGTTGATGCCGCCGCGACGCGCCACGGCGGGGAGGGCGGGTCAGCGGGCGCGACGCTTGAGGCGCTCGACGTCCTGGAGCAGGACGGCGCGGGCCTCGAGGCGCAGCCAGCCGCGGGTCGCGAAGTCGGCCAGGGCCTTGTTGACCGTCTCGCGGGAGGCGCCGACGAGCTGGGCGAGCTCCTCCTGGGTGAGGTCGTGGCTCACCATGATGCCGCCCTCGACGGGCCGGCCGAAGCGCTCGGAGAGGTCGAGCAGGGCCTTGGCGACGCGTCCGGGCACGTCGGTGAAGACGAGGTCGGCCAGGTGGGCGTTGGTGCGCCGCAGCCGCTGGGCCAGGGCGGCCAGCAGCGCCTTGGACACCTCGGGGCGGCCGGACAGCAGGCCGGTCAGGGAGTCGTTGCCCAGGCCGAGCAGCTGGGTCTCGGCGACGGCGGTGGCCGTCATGGTGCGTGGCCCGGGGTCGAAGAGGCTGAGCTCGCCGAACATCTCGCCGGGTCCGAGGATCGCGACGAGGTTCTCGCGGCCGTCGGGGCTCGTGCGGCCGAGCTTGATCTTGCCCTCGGCGATGACGTAGAGCGTGTCGCCCCGGTCGCCCTCGTGGAAGAGCACGTCGCCGCGCTCCATGTGGGTGCGGCTCATCTGCGACTGCAAGGCCGATGAGGCCTCCTCGTCGAGAGCCTTGAAGAGGGGCGCGCGCTTCACCACGTCGAGATCCACGGGGTCAGTGTGCCATGTCGGCCCGGCACCCGCCGTGCGGTCGGCGAGGGCCCGGAATCGCGTCGGCGCACGCGGCGCGACCCAGCCTCGCGGCATACAGTGTGCTGCGTGTCCTCCCGAGCCGTCGTGACCGCCGACGAGACGCCCGTCGCCCGCACGCGACGGGCGCGAAAGATGTACCGCTCTCTGCACGAGCGCTACCCGTACGCGCACTGCGAGCTCGACTTCACGACGCCGCTCGAGCTGCTCGTCGCGACGATCCTGTCGGCGCAGACCACCGACGTCGGCGTGAACAAGGTCACCCCGATCGTCTTCGCGAAGTACCGCACCGCCGCCGACTACGCCGCGGCGGACCGCACCGAGCTCGAGGCGATCATCCAGCCCACCGGCTTCTACCGGAACAAGGCCGACGCGCTCATCAAGCTCGGCATCGCCCTCGTCGAGAACTTCGACGGCGAGGTGCCGGGCCGGCTCAAGGACCTCGTGACGCTGCCCGGGGTCGGGCGCAAGACCGCGAACGTCGTGCTCGGCAACGCCTTCGACGTGCCGGGCATCACCGTCGACACCCACTTCGGCCGGCTCGTGCGCCGCTTCGGCTGGACCGAGGAGGAGGACCCGGTCAAGGTCGAGCACGAGATCGGGCGCCTCTTCCTGCGCCGTGACTGGACGATGCTCAGCCACGTCGTGATCTTTCACGGCCGACGCACCTGTCACGCCAAGCGTCCCGCGTGCGGCGCGTGCCCGGTGGCGCGCTGGTGCCCGAGCTACGGGATCGGCGAGACCGACCCCGACAAGGCCGCCAAGCTGCTCAAGTACGAGCTGGCGCCCCAGGCGCTCGAGGAGGCCGCCCGCGCCGCCGCTGCCGCGCTGGCCGCCGAGTCGGGACAGGAGAGCGCGTGACGCAGGTCGCGAGCGGCATCGCGTACGCCGGCCGCACCGGGACCATCGAGCCCGCGCCCCTGCCCGAGGGCGGGATCGCCCGTCCGTCGTGGCTCGACCACCTGGCCGAACGCCTCGGCACCGTTCGCGCCGAGGACTTCTCGCTGTTCGTCCCACCGGACGAGGGTGGGCGTGAGTCCGCCGTCCTCATTCTCTTCGGGCCCCCGCCCGCGGCGCTCGCCACGCCCGACGCGTCACGTGGGGTCGACGCGGCCGCCGGACCCGACGCGTCGGCCGGGCCGGACGCCGTGGAGGAGGAGGCGCACGTCGTCCTCCTCGAGCGCTCACACGACATGCGCTCGCACCCCGCGCAGATCGCCTTCCCCGGCGGCGCCCGTGATCCCGAGGACGCCGACGACGTCGCGACCGCCCTGCGAGAGGCGCACGAGGAGACCGGCCTCGACCCAGCAGGCGTCGACGTCGTCGCCACGCTGCCGTCCCTGTTCATCCCGTTCTCCGGGTTCGTCGTCACGCCGGTCCTCGGCTGGTGGGCGCGGCCCTCGACGCTGTCGGTCCGCGATCCCAACGAGGTGCACGACGTGCTGTCGGTGCCGGTGTCGCACCTCGTCGCGCCGGCCACCCGGTTCTCGGTGACCCACCCGTCGGGCTACGTCGGTCCCGGCTTCGGCCTCGACGACCTGCTCCTCTGGGGCTTCACCGCCGGCCTGCTCGGCCGCGTCCTCGAGCTCGCCGGGCTCGAGCAGCCGTGGGACGCGTCGGTGCACCGGCCGCTGCCCGAGCGCTACGTCGGGAGGGGGCGCGGATGACCGGCAGCGTCGTGCTCGACATCGCCCTCGGTCTGCTCCTGGTCGCCTACGCCGTCTCCGGCTACCGGCAGGGGCTCATCCAGAGCGTCGCCTCGCTCGTCGGGTTCTTCCTCTTCGCGATGATCGCCGTCTGGCAGCTGCCGGGCCTCCTCGCGCACTGGGACGCCATCTCCGGAAGCACCCGCAGCCGGGTCCTCGCGCTCGTCGTCGGGGTGGTCGGCTTCGGCTGGCTCGGGCAGTTCCTCGGCAGCCTCCTCGGCAACCGCATCCGGTCCAAGGTGGGGCGGACGCCGTTCCGTCGGGTCGACTCGGTGCTCGGCGGCGTCGTCGTGCTGCTCGCCGCGAGCCTCATCGTCTGGTTCATCGGCGGCACGCTGCGCACGGCCGGCAACCCGGCGCTCGCCCGGGCCATGGCCGACTCCAAGGTGCTGCGCGTCGTCAACACCGTCGTGCCCGAGGACGCCGGCCGCATCTTCAGCGGGTTCCGCGGCTTCCTGTCTGCCCAGGGCTTCCCGCAGGTCTTCGGGTCGCTGGCGCCCGAGCCGATCACGCCGGTGCCGGCGCCCGACCCGTCGGTCGCGCGGTCCGAGCCGATCCGCGGTGCGGGCCGGTCGGTCGTCAAGGTGTTGACGCAGTCGCAACGGTGCCAACGCGGGCAGGAGGGCACCGGCTGGGTGCTGCGCGACAACCGCATCGTCACCAACGCGCACGTCGTCGCCGGCGCGTCCGAGGTGCGCGTCGAGGCCGGTGACCGCACGCTCGGCGCACAGGTCGTCGTGTTCGACCCCGAGCGTGACCTTGCCGTCCTCGACGTCGAGGGCCTCGACCTGCCCGCGCTGACGCTCGGCACCGACATCGCCCGCGGCGAGTCGGCCGCGGTGCCGGGCTTCCCGCTCGACGGGCCGTACCGGGTCGTGTCGGCCCGAGTCCGCGGCATCCTCGACGCGCGTGGCTTCGACATCTACGGCCAGGACCGCGTCGTCCGTGAGATCTACTCGCTGGCCACGACGGTGCAGCCGGGCAACTCCGGCGGACCACTGCTCGACCCCCAGGGCCGGGTCGTCGGCGTCATCTTCGCGAAGT
Source organism: Actinomycetes bacterium (assembly GCA_023451855.1). Lineage (GTDB taxonomy): Bacteria > Actinomycetota > Actinomycetes > Actinomycetales > Dermatophilaceae > Monashia. The sequence continues at coordinate 5,397 of JAEXXY010000516.1, read as the reverse complement.
CGCTCGAGGACGACTCGACCGGCTACGCGTTGACGCTCACCGAGGCCAAGCCGGTGCTCGACCAGGCCGCCTCGGCCCAGCGCGCCGTCGGCACCGGGGCCTGCGTCAGCGGCGGCTGAGCGGCGGCTGACGGCGGCCGTTCGAGGCACGACCGGCGGCTGCTGCGCCGGCGAGGTGTCGATGTCTCCCGCACGGCCGGACGCGGTGCCAGAGTTGTCGCATGCAGGTGTCGTTCGTCAGCGCCGACGGGATCACCGACCACGCACCGGGCGAGCTCGAGTCGCTGCTCGCCCGGACCGACGGGTTCGCCTGGGTCGACGTGCCCGACTACGACGCCGAGGCCGAGGCGCTCCTCGCCGGTCCGCTCCGCGCTCACCCGCTCGTCCGGCAGGCCTGTGCCGAGAGGAACTTCGTGCCGACGGTGCACGCCTACGAGCGCCATCTCTTCGTGATCCTCCACGCGCCGCTGACCGGGGAGGGCGGCCACGTGCACGTGCTCGAGCTCGACGAGGTCATCGGTGACCGGTACCTCGTCACCGTCCACGGGCCCCGCAACCCCGTCGTGACGCTCGAGGACGCGACGGCCGAGACTCGAGCGGTGCGGGCCCGCATCGAGGCGGGCCGGCTCGCGCCCGACAACCCGTACGAGCTGGCCTACGTCGTCAACTCGGCGATCGCCCGGCGGCAGAGCGCCGCGGTGCGCGAGGTGGCGGCGCGGCTGCCGGCGCTCGAGGCCGAGGTCATGGCACCCGACTTCCGCCGCCCCGAGGGCCTGCTCGAGCAGCTGTTCCTCCTGCGGCACGAGCTGAGCACGGCCCGCACCATGGCGGCCCAGGGCTACGACATCCAGGCCCGCATCCAGTCGCTCGAGCGCTTCGTGCCGGGTGAGGCGCGTCGGCACGCCCGCGACCTCGCCGACCAGTTCGAGCGGGTCCGCAACCTCGCCGACGGCGAGATGGGTTTCCTCGTCGGGGTCATCGACCTCTACCAGACCCGCGTCACGACGAAGATGACCGTCGCGATGGAGCGCCTCGCCGTCATCGCCGCGATCACGCTGCCGATCACGGCGATCGCGAGCGTCTACGGGATGAACCTCATCGGCAACGACGGGACCGACCTGCCGCACCTGGTCCTCGTCCTGGCGATCATGGTCGCGATCAGCCTGTGGTTGCTGCGATGGGCCCGCCGGCAGGGCTGGTGGTGAGGCACCATCGGAGCATGATCGTCGACGCCCCCGGGCTGCGCACCGACCTCGCTCTCCTCGAGCTGCAGGGCTCGCAGGTGGTCGACCACGGCGACCTCGTCGTGGTGCGGACGCCGACCAACCCGGCCTACTACTGGGGCAACTTCCTGCTGCTGCCGGCCGACGTCCCCGCGGTCGACGTCGACCGGGTCGTCGCCCGGTTCGAGGCCGAGCACCCGAAGGCCCGGCACCGGGCCGTCGCCTTCGCCGACCCTCGCGGCGACCACTCCGCCTGGGAGGCAAAGGGGTTCGACGTAGAGGTCGACGTCGACCTCGTGACCGACGCCGTTCCCGCCGATGCCCCGACGCCGGAGGGCATCGACGTGCGTCCGCTCGTGTCGGACGACGACTGGGAGCAGTCGGCGTCGGTCGGGGCCAGCGACGCACCGGACGGGGGCAGCGACGAGCGGCACCTGTTCGAGCTGCGCCGGGCGGCCTCGCAGCGCGGGCTCGTCGACTCCGGCCGCGGGCGGTGGTTCGGCGCCTTCGACGGTGCGACGCTCGTGGCCTCGCTCGGCATCGTGCGCCTCGGCCGGCTGGCCCGCTACCAGGACGTCATGACCCTCGCCGCGTACCGACGCCGGGGCATCGCGGGCGCGCTCGTGCGGGCCGCGGGGGAGTGGGCGTTCACCGACCCCGAGGTGGAGCGGCTCGTCATCGTCGCCGAGGACGGCGGGCCGGCCATCGGCCTCTACCGGCGGGCCGGGTTCCGCGAGGTGGCAAGGCGCGTCCAGGTCTGCCGCACCCCCGCCTGAGCCCCAAGGCCAAGTGCCCACTCGACCGTGGGGGGAGGTTGTTCCCTCTGGTCGAGTGGGCACTTCGTCGGGCCCGTGTCGCGACTCCGCCGTGGTCAGCCGGCCTTGACGGCGAGCACCGGGCACGCCGCGTCGAGCAGGAGCCGCTGGGCCGTCGATCCCATGAGCAGCTTGCCGACGGGCGAGCGGTGCCGGATGCCGATGACGAGCATCCGCGGCGACTCGGCGTCGATGATCGACAGGATCGCGTCGGCGGGGTCGGTGCCGTGCTCGACGCGGCGCACCTCGTGCTCGACCCCGGACTCGGCGAGGTCGGCGTCGAGGCGGGTGAGGTCGCGTCCCTCGGCGCGGTGGGCGTCGACGAGCTTGTCGTCGCGGGACATGTTGACGACGAGGACGCGGTCGCCGTGGGCCCGCGCCTCGGCAGTGGCTGCCGCGAGCGCGGCCTCGCCCTGCGGCGTCGGGATGTAGCCGACGAGGATCGTCATGCGGCCACCTCCTCGCGCACCTCGGCCAGCAGGCCCGAGCCCGGGCCGCCCTTGCCGCCGCGGACGGCCCGGATGGCCTTCGCGATGAGCGGCCAGAGGATGGCCAGCACGATGATGCCGTAGCAGACCCACGCGACCGGACCGCCGAGCAGGCCGCTGACCTCACCGTGCGACAGCTGCAGCGAGCGTCGCAGGTGCAGCTCGGCGATCGGGGCCAGGATGACGCCGATGATGAGCGGGAGCACCGGGAAGCCGAAGCGGCGGATCGCGAACCCGACCAGGCCGATGCCGAGCAGCAGGTAGAGGTCGAAGGCCTGGCCGTTGACCGCCCACGCACCCATGGTCGCGAAGAAGAGGATGCCGGCGTAGAGGTAGGGCCTCGGGATCTGGAGCAGCTTGGCCCACAGGGGCGCCAGCGGCAGGTTGAGCGCCAGCAGCAGGGTGTTGCCGACGAAGAGGCTCGCCACCAGCGTCCAGACGAGGACCGGCTGCTTCTCGATGAGCAGCGGGCCCGGCTCGAGACCGCGACCCTGCAGGAAGGTGAGGATGATCGCGGCCGTCGCGTTGGTGGGCAGGCCGATCGCGAGCAGCGGCACCAGGGTGCCGGCGGCGGACGCGTTGTTGGCCGCCTCCGGGCCGGCGACGCCCTCGATGGCGCCGTGACCGAACTCCTCGGGGTGCTTGGTCAGCTTGCGCTCGGCGACGTAGGACAGGAACGTCGGCACCTCGGCGCCACCGGCGGGGATGGCGCCGAAGGGGAAGCCGAGGGCGGTGCCGCGCAGCCACGGCTTCCAGGAGCGCTTCCAGTCGTTGCGACCCATCCACGGCTGTCCCACGGGGATCACGCCGGCAGCCTTGCGCCGCAGGTGTGCCGCGACCCAGAGGGCCTCGCCGACGGCGAAGAGCCCGACCGCCACCACGACGATGTCGACGCCGTCGGCCAGCTGCGGGATGCCGAAGGTCATCCGCTGCTGGCCGGTGACCTTGTCGATGCCGATGATGCCGATGGAAAGGCCGATGAGCAGCGCCGCGAAGCCGCGCAGGCGGGACGAGCCGAGCACCATGCTGGCGCCCACGAACGCCAGCAGGATGATGGCGAAGTACTCGGGGGAGCCGAGCTCGATGGCGAAGGCGACGACCTGCGGCATGACGAGCACGAGCAGGATCGTGGCGATGGTGCCGGCGACGAACGAGCCGATGGCCGCCGTCGCGAGCGCCTGGGCGGCGCGGCCGACCTTGGCCATCTTGTTGCCCTCGAGCGCCGTGACCACCGAGGAGGACTCGCCGGGGGTGTTGAGCAGGATCGAGGTCGTCGAGCCGCCGTACATGCCGCCGTAGAAGATGCCGGCGAACATGATGAGGGCCTGGGTCGTGTCCAGCGAGAACGTGATCGGCAGCAGCAGGGCGACGGTCATGGCCGGGCCGATGCCGGGCAGGACGCCGACCGCCGTGCCGACCACGACGCCGATGAACGCGAAGAGCAGGTTCAGCGGCGTCATGACGTGCCCGAAACCGTCGATGAGGTGGTTGAGGTTGTCCATCAGAGGATTCCTTGGAGGATGCCGGCGGGCAGGTTGACGCCGAGCCCGATGGCGAACGCGTAGAAGGTGGCCAGCGAGATCGCCAGCGCGACGAGGACACCGCGGACGTGGTGCCGGTTGCCGAGCGCGAAGGCCGAGCCGGCGAAGAGGAGCGTGCCGGCGATGACCCAGCCGAGCGGCTCCATGAGCGCGGCGCTCACGGCGAAGACGACGACGAGCAGGCCGACGGTCTTCCAGTCGGCCTTGGCTGCGAGGTCGACGTCCTCACCCTCGTCGGAGGCGCCGACGCCACCGCGGTGGATGTCGACGGCGTAGAAGACCGAGACGATGAGCAGCAGGACGCCGAGGACCGTCGGGACCACCTTGGGGCCGAGCGAGTCGTTGCTGCTCGCGACGGGCTCGAGCTGGGCCGCGTTGACGAGCAGCAGGATGCCGAGGCTGACGAGGGCCGCGCACATCCCGTACTGTGCGCGGTCCCCGCCCTGCTTCTCGACGTCCTTCGCCTCGGTCTGGGCGCCGGTGCGGTCGGAGGTCGTGTCGGTCATCGTCAGCTCGTCAGACCGAGGCCCGTGAGGATGGTGGCGACGTCCTGGTCCTGCGCCTTGAGGAAGGTGCCGAACCGGTCGCCGGTCTCGAACGCGTCGGTCCAGCCGCGCTTCTCGAGCTCGGCCTTCCACGCGTCGGTGCCGTGCATCTTGGTCAGGGCGTCGATCCACACCTGCTTGTCGGCGGCCGAGATCTCCGGCGGTGCCACGATGCCGCGCCAGTTGGTGAAGGTGAAGTCGATGCCCGACTCCTTGACGGTCGGCACGTCGGGCAGGGCGTCGATGCGCTTGTCGCTCGTGACGGCCAGGACCCGGATCGAGCCGGACTTCACCTGCTCGAGGAACTCGCCGAAGCCGCTGGCGCCGAAGGCGATCTTGTTGCCGAGGATGGCCGGCAGCAGCTCGCCGCCGCCGTCGTAGGAGATGTAGGACACCTTGGTCGGGTCGATGCCGGCGGCCTTGGCCAGCTGCATCGGCAGGAGGTGGTCGGGGCCGCCCGGGCTGGACCCGCCGCCGACGTTGATCTTCGACGGGTCCTTCTTCCAGGCGTCGACGAGGCTCTTGAGGTCCTGGTACGGGGAGTCCTTGGGCACGACGATGGCGCCGGCCTCCTCGATGAGCTTGGCGATCGGGGTCGTGTCGGCGAGCGTCGCCTTCGACTTCTGCGTGTAGGCCGCGCCGACGACGCCGAGGCCCATCTGCATGGCGAGCTTGCCGTTGCCCTTCTCGTTGACGACGCGCTGCAGGCCCACGGTGCCGCCGGCGCCCGGCAGGTTGAAGACCTGGATGGAGTTGGTGATCTTCTGGTTCTCCATGACCTGGGCC
>JAEXXY010000509.1 GCA_023451855.1 Actinomycetes bacterium | reverse complement strand
GCCTGGCCGAGGCCCTCGACAACCGGACCGAGTTCGGTGTCTGGGGCGGGATGACGGAGCGGGAGCGCCGCGCGCTGCTGCGCAAGCGTCCCGACATCGCCTCGTGGAAGACCGCTCTGCGCGCCGGTATGGCCGCGCAGGCCAGGTAGGCGCGCTTCATCGGCGGTGCGAACTGTCGGTGACCGATTCGCGGCGTTGGGGTGGGTCCAAAACGTGGGCCTCGTCGCAGGGAGCAGGACTGCGCACCGGCGGGACGGCTTCACCTATGCGCGACAGGATGTTCAGACGGAGTCCCTGAAGAGGAGACAATCCCATGCCGGAAGGCGCCCTTCACGTTCACGGGACTGGCAAGCCCGCACCGCGGCCGCGACACGACCTCGTCGACTTTCAGCTGCTGGAGGAGATCGAGCTCCTGGTCGACGTGATCACCCGAGTCTCCGGGCACACCGGCGCCCTGTCAGGTGACCAGGTGGACTCGGTACTCGGCCTGCCGAGCATCGCCTGAGGCGCCTTCCGTGTTCCGCCGGATGTAACTCTTGCCGTCCCCAGATGGTCGACCAGCACCTCGTACAACGTGCTGGTGGGCATGGCCGGGGCCGCTTCCTGCAGCTTCGTCAGCGCCTGCCCGTAGGGCCCCGCGAGCTCGGGCGGCAGAGCTGCCTGCATGGTCGAGAGCCACTGCCCACCCTTCATCGCCCCGCCTTTGAGCTGCCCGAGAACGCTGAACAGCTGCTCGGCGGTCCGCGCCTGGACCTGCGCAGCGACGATCTCGGCCGGCTGTCCGCCGAGTCGCCGGCCCAGCCCCGCAGCGCGCCGGCCCAGGAACCCGGCAGGCACTGCGGCCTACCGGATGCCCCGGGCCAGGGCACGGGTGGGGAGATCTGCCACGGTCCAGTCTGCGTTCGTGGTGCCACCTGAGTCCAAGCCGTCTGGGGACGGGCCTCGTTCGGGCACGCTGGGACCATGTTGACGATCGGGCAGCTGGCGTCGTATGCCGGCGTGACCGTCCGCGCGGTACGGCACTATCACCAGATCGGCCTGCTTCCCGAGCCGGAGCGTGACGCCTCCGGCTACCGCAGCTACGACGCCGTCGCGGTCGTACGGCTCATCCGGATCCGCACTCTGGCCGAGGCCGGCGTCCCACTGGCTCGAGTCCGGGAGCTGCTCGACGCGGACCCTGAGACCTTCGCTGCCGCGAAGACCGACATCGACCGGCAGCTTCGTCTGCAGATCCGCGCGCTCAAGGAGCACCGCCAGCGAATCGCCGAGCTGGGCTCCGGTGACTCAATAGCCCTTCCACCGGAAGTGGTCGACTACCTGGACCGCCTGCGAGCCAGCGGAGCATCGGAGGCCATCATCGAGCCCGAGCGAGATGCGTGGATCCTGATGGCGGCGCAGTATCCGGAGACGCTCCCGGCGATGATGGCCGAGAAGGTCGCCCAGCTCGACAACCCGAAGATCGTCCGGCTCTACCAGCTCATCGGTCGGCTCGCCGAGAGCTGGGAGAACGATGAGCTCCTGCGCGAGACGGCCGATCTGATGAGCGAGCTGCTCGAGCAGGCGGCGGCCAGCGGAGAGCTGGATCGGCAGGACGCCGTGATACCGGACGCGGCGTTCATCGGTCTGATGGACTCGTTCGCCGATGCATCCCACCCCGTCGTCGGGCGGTTGCGGCAACTGATCGCTGAGCGCGGCTGGACCGGATGGACCCGGATCGAGAAGCGCGCACCCTGAAGCGTCAGGCCGTTCCACTGGTGACGGCAGGCACCAGGCCGCGGTCAGGTTCCTGTTCCGTTGTCGCGGGTGCGCCAACCAGACCTCCTGAGCGCCCCAGTGGACAGGATGATGGAGCCGGGTCAGAAGTCGGCGGGGTCTCGGATGATCGGGCAGGTCATGCAGTGTCCGCCGCCGCGGCCGCGTCCGAGCTCGGCGCCGACGATGGTGATGACCTCGATCCCGGCCTTGCGGAGCAGGGTGTTGGTGAGTGTGTTTCGGTCGTAGGTGAAGACCACCCCCGGCTCGACGGCGACGGCGTTGTTGCCGCTGTCCCACTGCTGCCGCTCCGACTGGTAGACGTCGCCGCCGGTGTCGATGGTGCGCAGCGACGGCAGCCCGAGCGCGCGAGCCACGACGTCGACGAACGGGGTGCTGCCCTCGTCGACGACCTCCAGGCCGGGGGAGGCGTCCGAAGGCAAGAGCGTGAAGGTGTGCACCGCGTCCAAGATCGTGGGGTAGAGCGTGACGATGTCGCGGTCGACGAAGGTGAACACGGTGTCGAGGTGCATCGCGGAGCGCAGCTTGGGCATCCCGGCGACGATGACGCGCTCGGCGGCCCCCTGCTCGAAGAGCGCGACCGCGACCTGCGTGATGGCCTGCCGCGAGGTGCGCTCGCTCATGCCCATGAGGACAACGCCGTTCCCGACGGGCATGATGTCGCCGCCCTCGAACGTGGCTTGGCGCCAGTCCCGCTCGGGGTCGCCCCACCAGATCGTCGACCCGGCGTAGTCGGGATGGAACTCGTAGATGGCCTTGTAGATGAGCGTCTCGTCGTGGCGGGCCGGCCAGAACAGCGGGTTCAGGGTCAGCCCGCTGTAGAGCCAGCACGTGGTGTCGCGCGTGTAGAGGGTGTTGGGGAGCGGCGGCATGAGGTAGTCCCGCGCTCCGGTCTGCTCGCGAACCAACGCGATGTAGTCGGTGCGGTAGTCCTCGGGCAGGTCGTTGGTGGCGAGGCCGCCGATCAGGAAGTCGGCCAATTGGCGCGGCTTCAGGGACTCGAGGAACGCTCGCGTGCCCTCCACCAGGCCGAGGCCGACGTGGTTGGGCTCGATCTTGCGGTCCAGCAGCCAGTCTCGAGCCTTCGGGTCCTCCATCGTCTCGGCGAGCAGGTCGTGCAGCTCGACGACCTCGACGCCGCGCTGGGTCAGCTTGTTGACGAAGTCGGCGTGGTCGCGCTGGGCGTTCTCCACCCACATCACGTCGTCGAAGAGCAGGTCGCTGCTGTTGGTGGGAGTCAGCCGGCGATGGGCCAGGCCGGGGGCGCACACCAGGACCTTGCGCAGCCGGCCGACCTCGGAATGCACTCCGTAGGTCGATGGGACAGTCATCGACGTTGCCCTTTCTGTCGGTGTGGATCAGGACAACCGGGACTCTCTCGACTCGAGCGTCGGTGTCGAGGGAGCGGTCAGATGGAGATGCGTCCGGTCACCAGCGCCACGACGCCGGTCACGCCGGCGGCGACGATGAGCGCGAACAGGGCGACCTCTGCCGGCGTGAACAGCCGCCGGCCCTGCTCGCTCCGGGCCTTGATGTAGAGCAGAGCGGCCGGGGCCAGGATGATCGTCATGAACAGCACGAACTTCAGGCCGGCGGCGTCGAAGAGGAAGATCGTGTAGCCGGTGGCGACGCCGGCAGCGATGGTCTCCCTGCGCCTGATGCGTGGCGCGACGCCGTCGTAGCTCTCGCCGGTGAGCCCGAGCTTGAGGGCGTAGGCCGCCGCGAGCAGGTACGGCAGAAGCGCCAGGCTGGTGGACAGGTCGAGCATGAAGTTCAGGGCGTCGTTGACGAAGAGTGTCAGCGACAACAGGGCCTGCACCCCGATGGAGGTGACCACCAGCGCGGTGATGGGCGTCCCGTTGGCGTTCTCCTGACCGAGGAAGCGCGGGAAGTCGTCCTGGCGGGCGGGGATGAACATGACCTCGGCCGCCATCAGCGTCCATGCCAGGTAGGCGCCGAGCACGGAGACGATGACCGCGACGCTGATGAACACCTCGCCCCAGTCGCCGACGACCGACTGGAACACCCCGATCATGGACGGCTGGCGCGTGGCGGCGAGCGTGGGCTGTGGCAGGACGGAGTAGCTCGACAGGGTGACCAGCGAGAAGATGGACAGGACGCTGAGGAAGCCGAGAACCGTTGCGCGGCCGACGTCTTCGCGTCGCCGGGCGTAGCGGGAGTAGACGCTCGCGCCTTCGATGCCGATGAAGACGAACGTGGTGATGAGCATGGTGTTGCGGACCTGCTCGTTGAGGTTGCCCAGGTCTCCGTACGTGCCGGCCGTCCAGTTGTCGGCGAAGACGCCGGCGTCGAAGTTGACGAACAGGACGACGATGAACACGAGGATCGGCAGGATCTTGAACACCGTGACAATGCGGTTGACCACCGCCGCATCCCGGACGCCGCGAGCGATCAGGTAGTGGAAGAACCACACCCCCGCCGTCGAGACGGCCACCGCCAGCACAGTCGCCCCGTCGCCGAAGGCGCTGAAGAACGTGCCGAGCGTGGCACTGATGAACACCCAGTAGAACGTGTTCCCGGCCACGGCGCTCGCCCAGAAGCCGATCGCGGAGTTGAAGCCGGCGTAGTCACCGAACCCTGCCTTGGCGTAGATGAACACTCCCGAGTCGAGCTCCGGTTTGCGGATGGCCAGGCTCTGGAAGACGAAGGCCAGCATGAGCATGCCGGTCCCGGCGATCGCCCAGGCGATGAGCGAGCCCAGGATGCCCGTCGCGACGCCGAATCGTGCCGGTAGCGAGAACACCCCGGCCCCCACCATGCTGCCGACGACCATCCCCGTCAGCGTGGGGACGCTCATCTTCGCCACGGCAGGAGTCTGGCCCTCGGCACCTGGGCCGCCGGGCGTTCCGACAGTGTCGGCGCTTGTCATGGGCGCTCCCGTCACCGCGACGGCTCCGTCGTGTTGTCCTTGTCGCTGAGTGCTCATGCGGCCCCCTGACTGAGGTCCTGCGCGGTAGCGACCTGGTTACACCGCGCGTCCCGATCGGCAGTCGCCCGCAAGGCCTGAAGAACTGCGCGGCGGACGAAGAGGGAAGCAGGGAAGGCCGCGGCACATCGCCGCCACTGGGCGCCGGTCGAGCTCACCCTCCTCGGGGCGCTCCTGGCACGTCGGCATCGCCCGACCTGACCCCTGAAGCGATGACGCCATCGCCACCTCCTGAGCGGCACCCTGGCCGCTGCCCCTTCAGAATGACCCCGACAATGTCGTCAGATCAACCCTTACGTTTCAATCTGCCGGCTCGCGAAGAGCAGCAGCAGGCCGCCGCAGGTGTGTCCGACCATGAGGCGCGCAAGGGCCGCATGCCGTGGAGGCTGCGTCCTCAGCGCTGCGCGTACGGGCGAGAGCCGGCACCGGCGTCGGGAGTCGCGCCCACAACTGCTGTTGAGAGGGCGAGATCACCTCGGGAGGGGCGGGAGGCCGCCCGCTGGTCCATGGCCTGCCCAAGCGTCGATTGGGCAGGCCAGGACGAGGTGTGGCTGTCGAAAGTCAGAGCAGGTCGTAGTCGTCGAGGTTCGGCTCCGCGGTCAGCCTCCAGTACTCCAGCAGCGAGAACGGCCAGGTCTGCGATGCCCTGCCCGAGGCGTTCTTGTACCAGCTGGTGGTCTTGGCCGCTCCCCACGCCCTCAACAGGTTGCCGGCGTCAACGCGCTCGTTGTACCGCCAGAAGGCGTCCTGGCGGCAGTCCATGGCTCGGTGGCCGTCCGCAAGCAGCCGCCCGATGGAGGCGACGGCGTACTCGACAGCGCACTCGGCCGAGAAGATGGCGCTGCCGTTCACGACGACGCTGGTGTTGGGCCCCGCGGTCATGTAGAGGTTCGGGAAGCCCGGGATCGTGATGCCCAGGTAGGCGCGGGCGTCGCCGTCCCACCACCGGTGCAGGTCGCGCCCTTCACGCCCGGTGATCTTCATCGGTTCGAGGTAGTCAGCGGCCTTGAAGCCGGTGGCGAAGATGATCACGTCGACCTGATGCTCCTCGCCGTCGCTGGTGATGATGCCGTGTTCGGAGATGGCGGCGATCTGGTCGGTGACGAGGTCGACGTGTTGCTGCTTGAGGGCAGCGGCCCAGACGCCGTTGTCGCGCAGCATCCTCTTCGCGCCCGGAGGGTAGGTGGGCGTCAGCTTCGCGAGGAGATCGGGTCGGTCGTGAAGCTGCGCCTCGAGATGCGCCATGCACTCCTGCCGCAGCGCCTCGTTCTTCGTGCCAACCGAGACCGGGTGCTCCCATCCCGGCTCCACCTCCACGAGCGGCAGCCGGCCTTCAGCGGCGATCCAGAACTGCCAGAACCGGAACCAGCGCCCGTAGTAGGGCACATGCCGCAGCAGCCAGTGCATCCCGGGACGGATGTCCTCGTGGTAGTTCGGGGTAGGCAGCATCCACGGAGGGTTGCGCATGAAGACTTTCAGCTCGCCGACCTCGTCGACGACGCTGGGCACGATCTGGTAGGCGCTGGCCCCCGTCCCCACCACGGCAACCCGCAGTCCGGACAGCTCCAGGCTGGTGTCCCACTGCGCCGAGTGGAACATCGGCCCGGCAAAGGTGTCCCGGCCCGGGATGTCGGGGTAGTTCGGGCGGTTGAGCTGGCCGACAGCGGTGACGACGGCGTTGAAGCGGCGTGTCCGCCTCCGCCCGTCGGCGGAGCGGGTGACCACCAGCCAGGTCGCGGTCCGCTCCTCGAAGGTCAGGGAGTCGACCTCGGTCTCGAACTCGATGTGGTCGCGGAGCCCGAACCCGGCGGTGACGCGGCTGAGGTACTTCTGGATCTCGGCCTGCTTGGAGAACTGCTGGGGCCAGTCCGGTTTCTGCGCGAAGGAGAAGCTGTAGGCGTAGTTGGGCGTATCCAGCCGGCAGCCGGGATACACGTTCTCCCACCAGGTGCCGCCGACGTCGGTGTTCTTCTCGAGCACGACGAACGGCACGCCGGCCTGCTTCAGTCGGTGGGCGGCGGCCAGGCCGGAGAGGCCGGCGCCGATGACGGCGACGACGAACTCGACGTCGGGGGCAACCTCATCCTTGTGCCAGGTCGGTGCTCCCAGGTCGCTGGGGATGGCCAGCTCGTGCCTCAGCAGAGGCAGGTAGTCATCGCCGACGTCGTGCGCGAGGTAACGCACGATCTGGTTGAGCAGCTCGGGCGTCGGCATGTCCGGCGTCGGGCATCCCCGATCTCGGTAGGCGACGAGCGCCCGAGTCGCCATGGCACGCGCCCGCGCCTGCATGTCTGCCGGCATGCCGCCCTGCGGCACGATGGCGCCGCCCATGGGCGGGGCCGGCGGACGCACCTCGTCGCTGATGAAGTCGAGGTCGCCGGTGAGCATGGCCAGCGCGGCCATCAGCGCGGGCAGGTCGGCGTCGGCGACAGCGGCCCCGATCGCACGATCGTCGACGGTGATCGCCAGGACCTCGTCGAACTCGCGCAGACCCAGCGACGCGGTCAGTGCCATGGGTGGGTCCAACACGGTGTCGGTCACTGTGTCCCTCCGGAGGCGTTCAGGAACGGGAGGACGGCCGCGCACAGCTCGTCGGCGGCGTCGATGTTCGGCTCGTGACCCGCGTCGAGCTCGAGGGCAGTGAAGCTGTCGGACAGGTCGGCGATCCTCTTCGACCACCCGGTCTCGAGAAGCGGGTCGTGGCGTCCCTCGACGAGCAGGGCCGGGGTGGTGACGGTCTTGAGCTGGTCGAGGAACGGGTCGGCCGGCTGGTTGCGCTCAACGGCAGGATTGTGCAGCCGGGGCGCCATCAGCGACTCCCAGTGTCCGGGGATGAGGCTGTTCTCGTAGCGCTGCCGGATGTGGTCCTGCAGGCCCACGGTGCTCTTGACGATCAGCGAGGTCATGCGTTCGGCGTCCTCGAGGCTGGGGTGGTACTCGCTGAGGGCCTCGATGCCGGACTTGAGCCGGTAGGGGCCGCCGGAGCCGGAGATGCTGACCGCCCGCGCGATGTTCCAGGGGTTGTCCTCCGCGACCAGGGCGCGCATCAGCAGCGAACCCCCGAAGGAGGCGCCGATGAAGGTGGCACCTGACACGCCGACCTTCTCGAGGAACGCGGCCACGTGCGGGATCCGGGCCGCATACGGGGACCGGTCGAGGAACACGACCTTGTCGGAGCCTCCCCAACCCAACAGCTCGGGGGCGAGCACGTGGAAGTCGGACGCCAGCCGCTCGATCACCGGTGCCCAGCACAGTTCCGCGGTGGTCCCGAAGCCACCGTCGTGGATCAGGACCACGGTGGGAAGCGAGGGGTCGCCGGCTTCGAGGTAGCGGGTGTGGAACCCGCCCGCGGTCACGGTGTGGGCGGTGTAGCTGGTGCTCATCGGGGACTCCCTTGTCTTCCTGTCGTGGTCTGGCTGGTTTGACCTGTCGCGGTCCGGATCATCGTTTGACCGAGCCGCCGTCGACGCACAGCGTCTGCCCTGTGACGAAGGCGGCTTCCGGGGACAGCAGGAACTTGACCGGCCCGACGATGTCGTCGGGGTAGGCGCGTCGCTTGAGGGCACGGGTGGCGATGTTGGCGTCTTCGGTGTGCGCCATCGGTTCGATCATCCGGGTCGCGGTGATGCCGGGGCTGATGACGTTGACCGTGATCTCCTGCTCGCCGAGCTCATCGGCCAGGCAGCGGGCGAACCCGATGACCCCCGCCTTCGAGGCCACGTATGCGGCGAGGTTCTTCGACCCCTTGAACACGGTGCCGGAGGCGAACAGGACGATCCTGCCTCCGGGCGACATGAGCGGCAGCAGCGACTGGGTGAGCCCGATGGTGCCGTGCAGGTTCACCTGAAGGACGCGTTCCCAGGTCGGCCGATCCGTGTGGCGTAGCGGCGCGTAGTGCGCGATGGCGGCACAGTGCACCAGCGCGTGGAGCTGCCGGATGCCGCGGGAGGAGAGAGCGGCAAGAATGCTGTCGACGCCGGTCTCGGTGGACAGGTCCGCGGTGATGTAGTCGACACCGGCCAGTCGGTCGCTCGGCTCGTTGATGTCCACGACGATGCACTCGGTGGCGTCCGCAGCGAGGGCCGAGGCGACAGCGGCGCCGATGCCACTCGCGCCCCCGGTGACCAGTGTCGTGGTCATGTGACCGCCGCCGTGAAGGGGGCCGACGGGATGCGAGAGAGAAAGGTGCACACCGCCTGGGTGAACGCGGCCGGGGCGTCGATGTTGGACAAGTGCCCGGCGTCGGGAACGAGGTGCAGCTCAGCGCCTGGGATCCCGGCTTGCAGCGCCTCGGCGAGCGGTCGCGGGGTCTTCTGGTCGCGCTCTCCTGCCAGGATCTGCGTGGGGCAGGAGACCTCGGCCAGCAGTGCGCTGTTGTCGGCGCGGAAGGTGGCTTCGGCCGAGCCGATGTAGGCCTCTGCGCTCATGGCCGCGATGGCGGAGCGTAGGTCGGCGCGCGTTGCGTCGGTGGTCGGGTGGATGAGGGTGGCGTCCAGGTAGGTCTCGGCGTACTGGCCCATCCCTTGTTCGGTGATGCTGCTTCGGATGGAGCTGATGCGATCCTCGGCTGCGGCGGGGGCCAGCGCCGCGAAGCTGTTGGCCACGGTGAGCGAGCGGACGAGGTCGGGGTGCCGTGCCGCGGTGGCGACGGCTTGTATCCCGCCCATGGAGAGGCCGACCAGGTGCACGGGCTCGGCCGTGACCGCCGTGACCTGGCGCCGGATCTCCTCGACCCAGTCCTCGACCGTGAGTCCGGGAACCCACGGACTGCTGCCGTGTCCCGGTGCATCCAGGGCCAGGACGTCGTGGGCATCGGCCATGGCGTCGACCTGCGAGCGCCACATGCGCGCGTCGGTGCCGAGGCTGTGCAGGAAGACCACGGTCTCGCGGTCGGGATGATGCTGGGTCATCGGGTGGGTCCTGTCGACGTGATGGGGGTGGGCTGAGCGGCGCCGTGGTGGCCCCGGCGCCGCTCAGCAGCCGGTGGCGGTCAGCTCGCGGGTGCCAGCCGGTCCTTGGCGGCCAGCGAGGTGCCTCCGGTGCCCCAGTCCTCCCGGGGGACCTCCTCCAGCAGGAGCCACACCTTGCTCGGGTCACAGCTCGCGGCGGCTGCGTAGGCGGCGGTCACCTCCCGGATGATGTGCTCCTTGGCGGCGGCGTCGTGGCTCGCGGCGTGGCTGATGCGGATGAGAGGCATTGGCTTTCGTCTCCTTGGGTGTCGGCCTGCTCAGGCCTGCTTGACAGCCTTGACCGGGTCGATGAGGCCGGCGCCGGACATCCCGGTGTCCGTGTCGCTCCGCTCCTGCTCGCCGAGGCCCAGGTGCTTGGTCTCGCCGGCAGCAAATGCTCCGAGCGCCAGAAGGATCGCGGCGACGGCGGTGGCGACCGCGAGCCTGGAGGGGATGTCGGCCACGCGGGGGCTCAGCAGCGCGATGACCGTGGGCGTCATGCCCCCGAGTGCGAAGCCGATGTTCCAGCTCATCGCGGTGCCGGTGGCACGCACCGGGGTCGGGAAGCGCTCGTTGAGGAAGATCAGCACCGGGGCGGAACCCGTGAGGGCGGCCAACGCCATCAAGGAGGTGAGCACCATGATCGTGCCGGTGTTCTCCGGTGCGGTGTTGGCGAGGGTCAGGTAACTGGCTGGAATGAGCAGGAGAGAGAGCACGCCGGCTGAGACCAGCACCTTCTGGCGACCGAGGCGGTCGCTCACCGAGCCGCCGACCAGTCCGGCGACCACGACCACGAGGTTGGCAACGATGAGCACGGCACCGGAGGCGCCCTTGCTCATGCCGACGTTGGCGCCCAGGAAGGTGGGAAAGAAGCCGATGGTGAGGTAGTAGAGCGTGGACGCACCAGCGGTGACGACGATGTTGAGCAGCAGCCTGCCGACGTACTCACGTGACAGCACCTGGCGCAGCGGCGACTGAACCTTCGGCCGGTCGGCGGCGTCTGCTTCGGACTCCCACAGCGGGGACTCCTCGGTGCGGCGGTAGACGTAGACGCTCAGGATCGCCGTGACGAGGCCGGTGAAGAACATGACTCGCCAGCCCCAGGCCGCGAAGGCTGCCCCGGGGAAGAGGTGGGAGACCACCAGGAAGACGACTGAGGCGAGCACGGCGCCCAAACCGGCGCCTCCGCAGCAGACGATACCGGACATCAGGCCACGGTGGCGGGCCGGGACGGTCTCGGTGCCCAGGGTGTGAGTAGCGGCGACCACACCGCCGACGAAGACGCCCTGTGCGAGCCGCAGGGCCAGGAACATCGCCGGGGCGACGACACCGGCGACCTCGTACGTGGGTACCGCACCCATCAGCGCGGTGGAGATCCCCACGCCGGCGATGGCGAAGATCATCGTGCTCTTGCGGCCATTGCGGTCGGCATAGTTGCCGAAGATGGCCGAGCCCAACGGCCGCATCACCAGGGTGACCGCGAACGAGGCATACACGAAGGCGAGCTGCAGGGTGGCCGAGTGGCTCGGGAAGAGCAGCGGGCCGATCGTGGAAGCCACGTAGAGGATGACCAGCAGGTCGTAGAGGTCCATGGCCCAGCCCGTTACGGACGCCAGGCCGGCGGACCGGATCTGGCGGCCATGCGCTTGCGTCAGCGCCATGACGGTTCTCCTTGGGATTCAAGAACGTCCGCCCCGGTGGCGGAGGTCGTGATCCGGGACCCTAGGGGATCGTTTCGCCAAGCGCAATGGATTGTTCCGGCATGAAGAACAAGCATTTCGCAAAGTTGTTCCGCTCAGCGAAATGCCGCGATACAGTCGGCGCCATGACGGCCACCAAGCCCGAGCGGCTTTCCTCAGTCGAACGTGCGATCTGCATGCTCGAACTGCTCTCCGACGCGGGCAGCCTGAACCTGACCCAGCTCGCCGACCGGCTCAGTACCGGCAAGACGACCGCCTTCCGGCTCGCCAGCTCCTTGGTCGAGCTGGGCTGGCTCAGCAAGGACGAAGACCTGCGCTACCGGCTCGGCCCCGGAGCGCTGCGGCTCGGCGCCGGTACCGACATCGGCCCCGACCTGCCCACGCTCCTTCGTCCGATCATGGTCGACCTCCACGAGGAGACCCAGGAGACCATCCACCTCACCCGCCTCGACGGCCGCGAGGTCGTCTATCTCGAACAGCTGGTGTCCCCGAAGCCTGTGCTGTCCGTGGCTGTCATCGGAAGCCGATCTCCCGCCCACTGCGTCTCCTCCGGGCTCGCGCAGCTCGCCCGACTCCCGAAGAGCCGGATCGACTGGGTGCTGCGGGCCCCGCTCCGCCGCTACACCGACGCCTCCGTCACCGACCCCGCGGTCATCAGAGAGGAAATCGAACGCGTGCGCAGCCGGGGCTACGGAATCAACCGGGGGTCATTTCGTCAGGACGTCGGCGGCGTCGGGGTCGCGGTCGTGAATCACCGGGGGGAGCCGATTGCTGGACTCTCCGTGTGCATGCCCGTCTTCCGGATGACCGAGCATGACCTCGACGCTCTCGGTCGCCGACTGCTCGAGGCCGCGGAAGAAGCCAGACAGATCCTCGAGAACCACTCGCAAGTGGCGTGAAGCCGATCGACTCCGGATCGGGAGCCGTGGCGCGACAGAGGGCAAGGCGGCATGGCATGCACGCGCCGAACAGGGCCGATGTCAGACCGGCGATGCTGGCCAGGACACCCCTTGACCGCTCCGCCCGGACTGCGGGAGCCCTCATGCACTGGCAGGCCTCGATCTGCCCCCCGGACCCAGGCGGAGGCATCCGCCCGCCACGTTTCGTGGTGGTCCAACACCAGCGTCACTTCGCCGCTAGTTGGCTTCAGGCCCGCCGGACCGTGCGCGACGAGCGATGCCGGCTCGGGCGTTGACCGCTCAGCTTTCCGGGAATCCGGAGTCGATGCAGAGAACGTTGCCCTCGCTGTCCTTGAACCAGGCAGCCTTGCCCATCCCGCCCATGTCGGCGATGCCGTCATCCCACTCCACGCCCGGCATGTCGTAGGTCTCCAGCGCGACGCCCTTGGCCTGCAAGGCGCGTGCCTCGGTCACGACGTCATCGACGTGGAACTGGGCGATCGTGTGCCCTGCCCGGCCCGCATACTCGGTCTGGTAGACGCTGAAGACCGTCCCCCCGTCGGTGCGGTAGATCAGCATTCCGCCGTCTTCGAACTCGGTCGTCGGCGTCAAGCCGAGGGTGTCGGCATAGAACGAGCGGGCGCGCGCCAGATCGGCGGCGGGGATGTTGGCGGTGACGGACGCACTCGTGAGCATGAGGACCCTCCTGATGGCTGACGAACCTGACGTTGATAGCACCCCCTCTCTGCGATACACCCCTCCTGCAGATGTCGCAGCCGAACCACCAAGTTGGGTCCGTGCCTTCCCTTCCGTTGCGGCTTCGCGGTGGCCTCAAGCCTCCCGTTCCACCGCATATCCGCCGGTGCAAACTCGATGGTTCAAAGCTCAGTAGTTGTGCCGTTCGATCCGCGAGGGCACCGCAAGGTGAGGTTGGCCATGTCTGCCAGTGTCACGCCGCGCTAACACGGGCGTCATGCCACGCAACCGAGCGAGACACGGCTCGCGGGACGGCTTCTGTCCGCCGCGTCATTTGTGGATCGCCGTCAGGTTCCGCTGTTCTCGGGGACGGGCGTCATCGGTGTGGGGGTGCCGGTGGTCGGTGGCGGCGGCGTGGTTTTCGGCATCACCGGGGGTGTGGCGGGCGGTTCAGCGGGGGCCTGGTCGTCCGGCTCATGCGTCGCCTTGCCGGTGGGCTTGCCGGTCTGCTTGTCGGCGCCCTGGCCCCGCCCATGCTGGCCGGACCCGCTCTTGGCGCCCGGGGCAGCCACGTCGGCGCAGAACGCGGCGATCTTGCTTTCACCGCCTGCCGCCTTCGCCAGGTTGGTGAAGGCGACCGACTTCTCCGAGTTTCCCGGACCGCCCGCCCTGGCCTTCCATGCCGTGCACAGCCCGTGTTTGGCCGGACCGTTGGCGTCCGGCCCCTGCGGCGTGGCCGGGCTCGATGTGGCGACACCGGCCGGCGCGGGCCGGGCCGGGGCCGTGGGGGCTTGAGGGGCGTGGGGCGCGTTCGTCGAGACGAGCGAGACGGTGCCGACAGTGACGAGCCCGGCGGCTGCTGCGCCGACAACGGCTCCGAGCTTCGCGCCTGCGAGCATCGAGAACATCGTGCGCCTCCTGGATCGGCTGGGGCGGGACTCGACATGGGCCCGGAACGCCGCGAGCGCGGGCGCCAGACCGTCCAGCTCGTGGTCCGTCGGATCCGCGGTCAGCTGCCTGAACAGCGGGGCCAGCGCCGGGTCACCCAGGGCACTCTGGCTCGGCCCGTCCGGGTGAACGCCCGGCGAAGGCCACGCCGTCTGCTCGGCGCGCCGCGAGGTCCTGTTCCGTGTTGGTCTGCTCATGTCACTGACGAAGCGCTCGGGAGTCGTCCCGGATTACACCCGGCTCGCCGACCAGTGCCGCCAGCGCCCGCAGGCCGCGGTGTGTCGCGACGCTGATCGCCCCGGGTGTGCGCCCCAGCACGTCGGCGACCTCCGCGACCGACAGTCCTGCCACCACGCGTAGGAGCACCACCTCGGCTTGCATCGGCGGGAGGCGCCGCACCAGCTCGATCGCCTCCTGCGTCGTCGTGGCCCCGACGAGCTCGTCCGCACAGTCGGGGGCCAACGGGACCACCCATTCGGCCGCCCGACGCCCGAGCCTCGTTTCCCGGTCCCGGCGTCGGGCCGCGTCCACGGCGCGGCGGCGCGCGGTGGTGAAAACCCATGCACGCCAAGCAGGCTCGTCACCCCGGAAGGCGCGCAGCTTCCTGACGACGGTGAGCCACGTCTCTGCGGCCACCTCGTCTGCGATGTCTCCCGCCAGCCTCAGGTAGCGCAGCAGGGACGGATTGAGGTCACGCCACAACCGTGCGAACGCGGCCTCGTCCCCCCTTTGTGCGCCAGCGAGGACGGAATCGAACTCCGCGCCGATCACGGACCCAGTGTGGATGTTCCCGGCTCGGCACGTGGTCCGATTCGCGGCATCGGTGGCAAGGACGCCCGGCCCGCACACCGGACCAGACAGACAAACGCCCCCGCTGGTCACGTCGCCGAACTAGACCAAGCGGGGGCGATTGTCCGCGGCGCGGTGGCCGCAGGGAAAGCCGGCCACCGAGTCACAGGAGCAACTCACGTCAGCGACTATGCAGGCCGACCCTGATAGAACCCTGAGACCGGCGGGGACCACCCCGCCTGCCCAGCCACGTCGCACGAGCCGCTGCCGCGGACTTGTTGCGCTGTGACGATCAGCGAGACCCGTCGGTACTTGGGAGGCAACACTCCCAGGACGCGGCGAGCGGGTGCTGGGCGCCACATGCCTATCCTCTGCAAGGATCAGCCGGTGCTCAGCGTGTCGGCTGCGGCTCAAGAACCCGACCAGGCGGCTGGCACCTGGCGAATAGCCAGATTCAGGAGAGCACCATGCTTCTCGGCTTGCAGATCATGCCCACCCACCCGAGTGAGCACGGCAACCACGCCGACACCCTTCTCGCGGTGGTTCGTGCCTGCGAGGAAGCCGGCCTTGACTCGGTGTGGATGGCCGACCACTTCATGTTCTCCGACGAGGACAACCCCGAGCGCGAAGTCCCGATCCTCGAATGCTTCGCCACCCTCGGCGCGATCGCGGCGGTGACAGACCGGATCCGCATCGGCCAGCTCGTCGTCGGAGTGCCCTACCGGAACCCCGCGCTGCTGGCGAAGACCTGCGCGACTCTGGACGTGATCAGCCACGGCCGCACCATCGTCGGGCTCGGATCGGCCTGGCACGAGCCGGAGTTCGACGCTTACGGGTGGCCGTTCCCGCCGGTGAGACAGCGCATGGAGATGCTCGAGGAGGCGGTCCAGGTCGTCGACCGGATGCTCACCCAGCGTCCCGCCGACTTCGCCGGCAAGCACTACACGATCTCCGGTGCCTACAACGACCCGCGACCGGTGCAGCATCCGCGACCGCCCATCCTCATCGGTGGCAGCGGGGAGCGCGTCACTCTTCGGCTCGTCGCGACACACGCCGACATGTCCAACGTGTCGGGAAGCCCCGCAGAGGTCGAGCGTCTCTTCGGTGTCCTGGCAGGGCACTGCCAAGCGGTTGGACGACCCTATGGCGAGATCACTCGCTGCAACCACGTGTCCATCCTCATTGCGAGCGACGAGGCCGCGCTTGCGGCGAAGACGCGCCAGCATCCCGACTTCGCCGGCATCGCCGGCACGCCGGAGACGGTCGTGGCCCGGTTGCGCGAGTATGCAGCGGTCGGCTCGCAGTACGTGACCTTCACCTTGGCGGATCCCGAAGACGTAGAGGCGGTCCGCCTCATCGGTGAGACGGTCGTGCCAGCGGTCGCGGCATGGTGAGCGTGCCGACACACGCCCGGGAACCCACGGTTAGGGCCTCTGCCGAACTCCGGGGACACGACGATCCGCGCGTTCGGCCACTACTCACTCCAATTGCGAAGCGCGCACACCGCCGCCAGGCGCACGGCGCGCGGGAAGCGCGGGAAGCCGCCGCCGGCGTGGGGCCTGGCCGGAGCTTCGACGGCTAGGACTCGCGCCTCGTAGGAGGGCGTCGGCGACCTAGTGATCGGGCCCACAGCGGGCACAGCCAAGCCTCATACGTGTTCCCAGGCCGACGGTCATTCATCAGTGAATCCTCGGCCATGGCTCATCGTCGCACTTGGTCACGGTTGATCCTGCAGTGCGCGGCTGCCTGGGCGGCGCATAGGCGCGGAATGAAGTGAGCCGGCATGACACGGGCGACTTTGGCCGCCTTCCATAGGCCGACGTCATGCCGGAACCAGGTCAATGAGGTATCGCCCGCCCTCCAACTTCCCCGCGGTCCAGCTGAGCCGATCGGGGTGGGTTGTCCGGATGACCGGCCCGTAGGTGCGCACCTCAGGCGGTTCTCCGGGCATGCGCACCAGACGATGTTCCTGAAGCCGGATGCCTTGGAGGCGCCAGCTCATCCGTGAGTCGGGGACCGCGAACGCATCCCACTCGTGGTCCGCCACGACCTCAAACCATCCTTCGGCGTCGAGCGCTTCGTTCAGTGCCGGTGGGCGGAGCTGCTCCGACCACGGTTGAAACGCGGACAGGTCGCGGGCGCCGTGGACGACGCGCGGGCGGGGCTCGTCATGCCGGTTCCATGACCCAAGTGAGCGTGCGCGTTTGAGCCCGGCCCTCCCGGGGTTAGACCATGACACGCTCGCTGGGGTCGCGGCGTAGGGGCTCCGAACGGTTTGCGGGAGGGGGATGAGCCGTTCGGAGCCCCGCAGACTCGAGGTGCCGTGTGGGGCGTGACACCCTCCGAGCCCGGCTCGGCGTACGGCTGGCCGCGCCCATCGGCAACAAGCGGCTCGCGCTACCTGAGCCCGTGCAACCAAAACCACAGATCATGAACGGTTTCCTTGGCTCGGCGTCGTTGTACGGTTTCCGTAGGGCGTGATTGGGTCCGGCGCGAGCAGCGCTTGCGCGAAGGCCTTCGGAAGAAAGGGCCAGAGGCCGGCCGCCGAGTGGGAGGCCACCATGACAGACACAAGTCACCAGCCAGCCGGTCCTCCGACCGTGTCCGAACCCGAGGCGTCCGGTTCGTCGGTGTCCACGACAGCGCCGACATCTGGATCCACCGTCGGCGTCTCGCCCGATGCCTCGGAACAGGCTGCGACGCTTCACCTCCTGATGACCACCGTGGCCGCTGCCGACCCACGCTTCCGGCACGTCAGCGTCGTACATCCACAGACGGCCCCCGACGTGCCGGTCATCGCCACGACGCCGGTCGCGCGAGCGATGGCCCGGGCGCAGCTGGCGACCAACGACGGCGGGATGGCAGAGGCCATGCGTACCGGGCTTCCCGTCATCGTCACCGGAGCCGACCGCGCCACCCGCTTTCCGGGGGTCCAGGCAGTGTCCCGTCGCCTGGGGGTCGACCTCCAGCTGGCAGTGCCGCTCGTACACCGGACGCGGGTCGTGGGGGCGTTCAGTCTGTACGCCCTGGACGACGACGCCGCCGGTCCCGATGTCGACCTGTCGATGCTCGAGCTGGCCCAGGCGCTGGCAGCACAGGCGTCGGCCCTGCTCGAGCTCGCTCGCACGGCGGCCGACCTGCGAACCGGGATGTTGACCCGGCAGCGGATCGGTCAGGCCTGCGGCATCCTCATGAGCCGCTTCGTGCTGACGGACGAGCAGGCCTTCGCGGCGCTGACCCGCGCGTCCCAGCACCGCAACCTGAAGGTCCGCGAACTTGCGCACGAAGTCATCGCGACCGGCACGTTGCCCGAACTGGAGTAGCCGTCGTAGCTCCACGCGCCCACCAGCCGAATGAGAATGACGACCTCGCCCGTGGAGCCGCAGAAACCCCGACGTCACACCGCCGCAATGTGGCAGATGCGCGCCGAACTCGGCCCCGACTGACGCGGGCGCTGACGACCGACGGGCGACAACGGTCGGCGGGCGCTGGCAGACTCGCGTCGTGGCCAAGCCGTCGCGCATCGAGCCCTCAGGCGAAATCGTCGCGCGGATCGCGTTGACGGCGCTTGCGCTGCCCGACGCGTACGAGCAGGACGCCTGGACCGGCGTCCGGTGGCGGGTCCGGGCCAAGACCTTCTCCCACGTGCTCGTCGCCCAGGAGGGGTACACGTCGGCGTACCGCGACGTGACCGGCGTGACCGAGCCGACGACGGTGCTGACCTTCCGCTCGACGGGCGACGAGCTGTTGGCCCTTGTGAACGCCGGCCCGCCGTTCTATCGGCCGCCGTGGTCGCCCACCGTCGTCGGCATGGTGCTCGACGACGACACCGACTGGGATGAGGTCACCGAGCTGTTGACCGAGAGCTATCGGTTCTGCGCGCCCCTGAAGCTGAGGCGTCGCCTCGACGACTGACGACCCGTGGGCTCGGGTCAACCGGCTGCGAGCTGCAGTCCGAACGCGGTGGCCATCGAGGGGGCGGAGGCTGCCTCGCCGAGCGGCCCGGCACCGAGGATCTCGCTGTAGAGGCGCGCCAGCGAGTAGTGAGTCAGTGGCGTCGTGACGACGACGCCGTGCAGGGACGGGTGGGCCACGACCGTCAGGACGAGGTTGTCCTGCTGGTGATCGTCCTCGTCGGCGGTCACCACGATCGCGAGCCTTCCGCTATGCCAGTCCGGTCCGGCCATCGCCGCATCGATGTGGGTTCGGAGCCACTGGTCCGCGGCCGATAGCTCGCAGTCGTGGGCGTCGTTGCACAGATCGGGGATCACCATGCCGGCGTCGGGTAGCTGACCCTTGGCGGCGTCCGCGCTCAACTGATCGACCGGCACGTCGAAACGAGCGCAGGAGGCACGCTCGCCCACGTAGTAGGCCCATGGGTTGTGCTTCACCGCATACCGCCCGGAGTTGTCGGGGGAGCAGTTCGCGGGCATCCCCTCCGCGTACTCCTTCGCCGTGCGGCCCAGCGACAGCGCCTGGCCGAACACCGACGGTTGGTTGATCGGGTGGCTGGACGGAGGACCGTCATCAGCGACGGCGAACGTGCTGCCGCCCGTCATCGCAAGGTAGTTGGGCAACGAGGGATGCGTCACGGCCCGGTAGTTCGTCGCGACGGCGAACTGCTTGCCCAGCGCTGCCGTGTAGGGCATGTCTGTCCGCATCTGGTCCAGCGAGTGGTTCTCTACGACGAACACGAGCAGCTTCGTCACCTTCGCCGGCTGCACCGAGGCGAAGGTGGCCGGCGCGGAGGTGGCCGGCGCTGAAGGCTCGGCCGCTGTGCAGCCGCTCAGGACGGCCAGCGTGGTGGCGATCACCAACCCGAGCACCCTTTTCGACACGCGTCCTCCACGGTCTGAACCGTCCTGCCGGCCGACAGTACCTCCCGGCCGTCAAGGCCGGCTGTCGATTGCATGCCCTGAAGCTGCGGGGTTGGGTGGCCGTACGTGCGCGGGCCGCCCCAAGGGGCGCGGCTCCGCAGCCCTTCACCCTTAGCCCGTTGCAAGCCGCGAGACCACACCGGGGAAGCTGCACCAGCATGCTAGGCGCGCTATGACGCGTGTCGACGGCCAACCCTCCTGGGCCGTGAACCAGCTCGCGCGGCACGCGTCGACGTCCCACGGCGCGGTGACGAGTATGAGCGCAAGGGCTAGTCAAGGCCGAGCAGGTCTGGGATGCAAGGCACCCCACAGCGCAGGTTCGTGGGTCGCGCCATGACTCCACGGCTGGAGGGGGCCGCTCACGCGTCGACGATGACCGGGATGATGAGGGGGCTTCGGCGGGCCTGTCGGTGTACCCACGTTGACATCGCTTGCCGGACGAGCTCCTCGACCTGCTCCAGGTCCTCGATGCCCTCCTTGGTGGCGGTGGTGAGGGCCTTCTGGATGGCCGGGGTGGCCTTGGCGAAGTCGCCGGGGGCGTGTTCGAACCCGTGGGCGAGGTAGTCGGGCTCCTCGGTCAGCTTGCCGGTGTCGGGGTCGATGATGCAGACGATGGTGATGACCCCTTCCTCGGCGAGGGTGCGGCGCACGTGCAGGGAGGCCTCGGTGGCGCCGCCGACGGTCATGGCATCGACGTAGACGAGGCCCGCGGGGACGGCGCCGGTGATGCGCGCCGTGCCGTCGACGAGGTCGATGACGGCGCCGTCATGGGCGATGAGGGCGCGCTTCGCGTCGACACCGGTGCGGATCGCGAGGTCGGCGTTGGCCCGCAGGTGGCGCCACTCCCCGTGGACCGGCAGCACGTTCGAGGGCTGGACGATGTTGTAGCAGTAGGCCAGCTCGCCGGCACTGGCGTGGCCCGAGACGTGCACCTTGGCGTTGCCCTTGTGCACGACTTTGGCACCCCAGCGGGTGAGCTCGTTGATCACCCGGTAGATCGCGTTCTCGTTGCCGGGGATCAGGGAGCTGGCGAGCAGCACGGTGTCGCCCTCGGTGACACGGATGGGGTGATCCCGGTTGGCCATCCGCGACAGGGCGGCGAGCGGCTCACCCTGCGACCCCGTGCAGATCAAAGCGATCTGTTCGGCGGGTAGGCGCTCGAGCTGCTTCAGGTCGACGACCAGACCCTTGGGGATGTTCAGGTAGCCCAGCTCGGCCGCGATACCCATGTTGCGCACCATCGAGCGGCCGACGAAGGCCACTTTCCGTCCGTGGTCACGGGCCGCGTCGAGCACCTGCTGGATGCGGTGGACGTGGCTGGCGAAGCTCGACACGATGACCCGGCCGGGCGTCGTCCGGAACACGGCTTCGATCGCCGGGGTCAGCTCGCCCTCGGACACGGTGAAGCCGGGGACCTCCGCGTTGGTCGAGTCGACCAGGAAGAGGTCGACGCCTTCCTCGCCGAGGCGGGCGAAGGCGCGCAGGTCGGTCACCCGGCCATCGAGCGGGAACTGGTCCATCTTGAAGTCGCCGGTGTGCAGCACGAGGCCCGCCGCGGTGCGGATGGCGACGGCGAGCCCGTCGGGGATCGAGTGGTTGACGGCGACGAACTCGCAGTCGAAGGGCCCGAAGGTGCGTCGGTCGTCCTCGCTCACCTGCACGGTGACGGGGGTGATGCGGTGCTCCTGGAGCTTCGCCTCGAGGAAGGCGAGGGTGAGGCGGGATCCGACGACCGGGATGTCCGGCCGCTCGCGCAGCAGGTAGGGCACGCCCCCGATGTGGTCCTCATGACCGTGAGTCAGCAGGATGGCGTCGACCTTGTCGAGACGGTCTCGGATCCACGAGAAGTCGGGCAGGATCACGTCGACGCCTGGCTGGTGCTCCTCGGGGAACAGGACGCCGCAGTCGACGATGAGCAACCGTCCGTCGTGCTCGAAAACCGTCATGTTCCGGCCGATCTCACCCAGGCCACCCAGGGGAACGATCCGCAGGCCGTCGCGTGGCAGGGCGGGAAGCTCCTGAGACCGTCGAGAGCTGCGTCCCCGGCCCCCACGAGCCCGCTGCCGGCGACCGCCATCCGCGCTCACAGGCGACCTCCGGGGCCCGAGGCGACGGTCTCGCGGACCGAGTTGCCCGGGGCCCGCTCGGGCGCTGACCGTCCGGATGGGGTGTGCAACTGCGATCTCATGGTCATCCTCCTCGTGCTTTGGCAGCGGCCAGGCGGCGACGAGGCGAGGTGTCGCACGCTCTGTGGGGCGCACCGCCGTCAGGGCAGGTATGTCGCAGCGAGGATAGTTCCATGGGCCTCCCTGCTGCCTCTCGGACTACAGGAACCCTTCGTCGTTGAGTCGCCACCCGTCGGGGAGTGTCGACGAGGCACAGACTCCGCGGGTGCGTCCCTTAGAGAAGGCAGCGTCGGAAGTTCACCCCAGCAGCAGCCGCCGCCGCGCCATAGTGGTGCAGTGAGGGAGAGCAAGGCTTCCGAGGAGCTGCTCGGGGACGTCCTCGACGCCACCGAGAACGCGTCCCCGCTCCAGGCCGTCGAGGCGGTGACCGCCACGCTGGCACGCAGCCTCGAGGCGTCGGCGTCCTTCTTCCTCATCGCCGACCTCGCCGGCGGCGCGCTCGTGCGCATGTCGCACGGCTCCTCCGACGGGGAGTTGGCGCGTCAGGGGCTCGGCGGGGTGGAGGGAGCGACCCGCACCCAGGACGGGGAGCAGACGGTCAGCGTTCCGATCACGGGCCCGGTCGAGACGGCCATGCGCACCCAGACGGTGCAGGTCCTCCCGGCAGCCACGGTGGATGGCGTCGACGAGAGCCACGACGGGAGCTCCGGCTGGGTCGTGCTCGCCCCGGTCACCGAGCGCGGCGAGGCACTCGGGCTCCTGCAGGTGGCCGTTCCCGAGGCGCCGGACGCCAAGGCGGTGGCCGAGATCGCCCGGGTCGCGCACCTGCTCGCCTTCGTCGTCATCGCCAACCGGCGGCACACCGACCTGTTCGAGCGAGCCGAGCGCAGCACCCTGTTCTCCCTGCCCGCCGAGATCCAGCGGCGCCTGCTGCCAGCGGCGTACACGTGCGAGGCGGCCGCCTTCACACTGGCCGCGTGGCTGGAGCCGGCAGCCTCCGTCGGCGGCGACACGTTCGACTACTCGCTGGCCCGGGACACGCTGCACCTGTCCCTGACCGACGCCATCGGACACGGGGTGGGCAGCGCGCTGACCGCGACCCTCTGCGTGGGGAGCCTGCGCAACACCCGCCGCATGGGCGGCTCGCTCGAGGACCAGGCCAGCGACGCGAACTCCATCCTCTTCCAGCAGACGGCCGGCTCCGGCGCGGAGCACTACGCCACCGGCCTCGTGGGCCGGGTCGACCTCGCCACCGGCACCCTCGCCCTCGTCAACGCCGGGCACGTGGCTCCCTACCTGTTCCGTGATGGGAGCGCCTCGGCAGTCGAACTCAAACCCGACCTCCCGTTCGGGATGTTCCTCGAGACGAGGTACAGCCGCACCGACGTGTCACTCCGACCGGGGGACCGGCTCGTCCTGGTCACCGACGGCATGCTCGAACGGAACGCCGCCTCGCTCGACCTGTGCGAGGAGATCACCCGCACCCGCTCCCTGCACCCGCGCGAGGCGAGCCGGCGCCTGACCGCGATGGTCCTGGAGCGGTGCAACCAGGTGCTCGCCGACGACGCCACCGTCATGGTGCTGGACTGGCACGGCGAGCACGGGCAGCCCCGCCGGACGAGCGCCGGAGCCGAGCAGTGGCGGGCGAGCGCCGACCGCGACCGGACCGGGACGCAGGGGTGAAGGCCGACACCTTGCTGCCCAGACGCGGCGGTGCGGCAACGCGGCATTGCCTAGCGCGGCGGCAGCGGCGACTCGCAACCGGGGCCGATGCGGTGGTCGGCTCGAGGGGCTGAGTCACAATGGACACGCGCGACCTACCACGCGTGGAGGTGCAAGAGATGCCCACCAACCCGAGCTCGGACTCGAGCGGCCGCCTTCCTCCGGACTGGGCCCTGGCGCAGGCGATGAACGACCGCGACGACGAGGACTCCGCGGGAGCCCTGCAACGAGCGTGGGACCTCGTTCAGGACTTCGAGGACGAACGCCACGACGAGGAAGACGACCCCGACCAGGGTGGCGAGGGGTGACGTCGCCAGGTACCGGTCCGTCGAGCGCCTCGCACGGCCTGGCGGAGAGCCACCTGCGTTGATCCCTGCATTTCGGCTGCCCTGGGTCATGTCGTCGACTCGGGACGGCAAGGGGCGCGTGTTCGTACGCCCCGTTCGGGAACCGCGCGTCAGCGCTGCTGGCCAACCAGCCACAGCGACCTGCGGCATCCGCCCTCGCGGGTACAGCGGCGTGGGGTATACATGTCGCGACATCAGCCGTAGCGGTCAAGAAGCGGCTCGGCGTGCTGGTGCCGCAGAGCTCTGCCCAGACCCCTATTGCCAACCGGTCGTCGGACGTCAGAAGCGAGCCAACCAGCGTCCCCGGCGGTTCCCGTCACGACGCCCGGCTGCGGCGTGTCCTTGCCTGTTGACCTGGGCAGGGACACGCACTGCCCGACCATCGAGCCGCACGGGCGCCGGCGCACCGACAGGTAGCAGCTGCCCCATGAGCGGGACGCCGTGGTGCATGCTCCGTCGCCGCGGCCTCGGCCTTGGTGCTCTCGCGATGAGGGCCGTGGGGCGTCACACCGGCGTGAATCAGTGCCCCGTCGGCGGTCGCCGTGGGGTCCACGTCATCGTGCACGCCGCCCCTGACGGTTCATCGGTTGCAAGCAGGTCCGCGGGTTCGTGGAGGCGAGCCGCGGGTGTGTCGTCGGCGTCGGATCCTGCGCACCGTCTCGCGACGCCGTGTCTTCCCGGCGATTCGCTCCCGCCGTGACGGTGGGTGGCAACGTGGGGGGCGCATCTGGCGCGGGCAGGGCCGTGCGCGGACCGCCCCGGCAGAGCGGCTTCGTGTCTAGCGTGCGTCGGCCGATCCACAGCGCCGCTTGTATGGCAATCGTGCGGTAGGCGGCGGAGAGGGCCGGCCCCACCCTCGACGGCTGTCTCCGGGCGTCAGCGGGAACTCTCAGGCGGGGAACACGCCGCTGGAGAGGTACCGGTCGCCGCGGTCACAGACCACGAAGACGATCGTCGCCCCCTCGACCTCCTCGGCCACTTGCAGTGCGGTCCAGCAAGCGCCGCCCGCCGAGACACCTCCGAAGATGCCTTCTTGGCGGGCCAGCTGGCGGGCCGTCTCCTCGGCGTCGGCCTGGGTGACCTCCACGGTCCGGTCCACCGCCAAGGGGTCGAAGATCTTCGGCACGTACTCCGGCGGCCAGGCACGGATCCCGGGGATCTTCGAGCCCTCCGCGGGCTGTGCCCCGACGATCTGCACACTGGGGTTGCGCGACTTCAGGAACCGCGAGACCCCGGTGATCGTGCCAGTGGTGCCCATCGCGGACACGAAGTGTGTGATCCGTCCGTCGGTCTGGCGCCACAGCTCCGGGCCCGTCCCCTCCTCGTGGGCGCGGGGGTTGTCCGGGTTGCCGAACTGGTCCAGGACCCGGCCGCGACCCTCCCGCTCCATCCGCGCGACGACGTCGCGGGCCTCTTCCATGCCGCCGCGCGCCGGGGTGAGGACCAGGTCGGCTCCGTACGCCTTCATCGTCTGGATTCGCTCGGTGGAGGCGTCCTCGGGCATCACGATGACCAGTGGGTAGCCGCCGATCGCCGCCGCCATCGCCAAGCCGATCCCGGTGTTGCCGGACGTGGCTTCCAGCAGGGTGTCGCCGGGGGCGATCTCCCCTCGCTCCTCGGCGCCGCGGATCATGCTCATCGCCGGCCGGTCCTTCACCGAGCCGGCCGGGTTGTTCCCCTCGAGCTTGGCGAGCAGCACGTTGCCGCGGCGATCGTTCTCCAGCCCCGGAAGGCGCTGCAGACGCACCAGCGGCGTGCCGCCGATGACGTCCTCCATCGTGGGGTACAGCGGAGGGTTGCTCACCCGCAGCAGCCTATGACGGCGGGCGCCGAAGAACCGCAGCCGACTGCTCGAGCTCCACGCATCCACCGAGTACGAAGAGGTCCGCGCGGCTGACGTTCGTCCGGGAGGCCGACCACACCTGCTCGAGGGTCTCGAGGAGCGTCCTTCGCCGCCTGCAGACCGGGCCCAAGCCAAGATCGAGGTCTACGGTCGAAGCGTTCCGCATGCCCGGCCGCGTCGCCGTCGAACGGGCCTGGGCCGTTCGCCATCTCGCCGCCCGGCACCGGCAAGACCCACCTCGCCACCGGCATCGCGATCCGCGCCTGCAGGACGAGCTCCGACGCGTGGGCCGGTATCCAGCTACGTATCAGTGGAAGCCCGCGCAAACCTTCCGATGTCCCTGACCAAACCCTTGGCCTGGGCGCCGGGCGCTCGTGTCAGGCCAGGGCTGGTGTTCGCAGCACGGGCGTCGGCTCCCCGACCCGAAGTGCTGCTTCCGCACGCGGGTTCTCGGTGAAAGAATTGGCTGTTGGTGACTCTGACGTCACTGAGGCGCCTCGGGAACGCCGTTGAAAGGGTCACCTCGATCCCGCCCGGGCAAACCTCCATGCATCCAAGGACCGCCGTTGCCGCGGCCGCCGCCACCCAGTTCGCGATGCCGTCGGCGCGGACCGACCCCGCGCATTCTGGTCCCGTGGCGGATCCGATCGGTCCGGATCGACGCATATGCCAGGAGGAGTGATGTCCGAGACAACGACGCTGGAGGGGGTCGTCTACGACCTGGAAGGAACCCTGCTCGAGGTCTGCACCTGTGGTGTGCTCTGCCCGTGCTGGGTGGGTGAGGATCCCGACAACGGATCCTGCTCGGCGATGAACGCCTACCACTTCGACAAAGGGACGATCCGCGGGATCGACGTCAGCGGACGGTCCCTCGCCCTTGCCGTGTACATCCCCAACAACGTGCTCGAGCCCGGCAGCTGGAAGGTCGCGATGTACGTCGATGACGGGGCAAGCGACGAGCAGTTCCAGGCCATCGTCGACGCGTACTCCGGAAAGCTCGGTGGTCCGCTGGCGGACTTGGCGGGTCTGGTCGGCGAAGTGGTCACCACCGAGCGGATCCCGATCACCCACGAGGTTCGGGACGGGGCCGGGACGCTGAGACTGGGCGACTTCGGCAGCGCCGACATGCAGCCGTTCCGCGACCCGAGCGGCACCAAGATCACCACCCTGCGCGACTCCCTCTTCTCCACCGTCCCGGGCTCACCAGCCTTCGTTTCGAAGGCCAGCCACGCGGAAGTCAATCTGCCCCAGTTCGACATGGTCTGGCGCAACGAGCAGGGCAACGCGATCCAGGCGGATTACCACATCACCTACTCGTCGTGACCACGCGGGT
Organism: Actinomycetes bacterium; assembly: GCA_023451855.1. GTDB lineage: Bacteria > Actinomycetota > Actinomycetes > Actinomycetales > Dermatophilaceae > Monashia. Next base: position 1,022 of record JAEXXY010000509.1, on the reverse strand, counting down.
AGCGACGGGGGCTCGGCTGCCACGCGTCGTGCCGGCCGCGATCATCGCCGCCTGGGCGGCGGCAGTCGCCGCTGAGGCCACCGGGTTCGGCGCACGGCTACACCACGACGCGCTGATCGAGCACGGCCCGCCGTTGTGGGTCGGGTCGCTGGCCTTCCTGCTGGCCTGGCAGGTGATGGTGGCGGCCATGATGCTCCCGTCGAGTCTGCCCCTCATCCGCATGTTCGGGGTTGCGGCCCGGGGCCAAGAGCGGCCGGGAGCTGCGCTGGCCGGCCTGCTCGCCGGGTACCTGCTGGTCTGGACGGCGTTCGGCGCCATGGCGTTCATCGCCGATGTCGCGGTGCATCGCACCGTCGATGCCACACCCTGGATGGCGGAGCGACCCTGGCTCGTGTCGGGCACCGTGCTCCTCACCGCCGGGTGGTTCCAGTTCACGGGACTCAAGGACCGCTGCCTGGACAAGTGCCGCCATCCCGCGATGTTCATGACGCGCTACTACCGGAGGGGGCCGCGCCACGCGTTCGAGCTCGGGGTCAGGCACGGTGGTTTCTGCCTGGGATGCTGCTGGGCGCTGATGCTGCTGATGTTCGCCGCCGGCGTCGCCCACCTTGCCTGGATGGGTGCGCTGACCGCGTTGATGGTCTACGAGAAGGTCGGCCGCCGAGGCCGCGAGGTGGGCCGTGCCGCTGGTGTCGGCCTGGTCCTGCTCGCGGCAGCAGTCCTGCTGCAGCCCTCGTGGCTGCCCCACCTGCTGCTGGTGCCCTTCTCGGAATGACAGCGTGCGGGGGTCACGATTCGCTGTGGCACCACGCGCCCGGTGGGACGATCGCCTTGACGTCCTTTCAGACAGGACCCGGGAAGAGCAGAGGAGCCCCCCATGTCGCGCACCCCCGAAGAAGTCTTCGCCCACCACGGTCAGGTGCTGGGAGCCGGCGACCTGGACGGCATCCTCGAGGACTACAGCGATGACTCGCTCTTCATCGTCCAGGGAAAGGTCCTGCGAGGGCTCGACGGGGCCAGGG
>JAEXXY010000495.1 GCA_023451855.1 Actinomycetes bacterium | reverse complement strand
GGTCGAGGGCGGGCGCGTGCGGGCCACCGACGAGTCCGGCCACGAGAAGTCGTGGTCGGTCCACCGCATCACCGGCGCCAGCCTCGAGGCCTGAGCGGGCTTGGCAGGCAACGGAAGTCGCGACGGCCGCCGACCGGCCTACGTCCTGCACGACCACCGGAGGCCGCGACCGCACCTCGACCTGCGGCTCGAGGAGGGCGGCGTGCTGCGCTCGTGGGCGGTGCCCAAGGGCCTGCCGACCTCGAGCCGGCACGACCGGCTGGCCGTCGCGGTGGACGACCACGCGATGGACCACCTCGACTACACGGACGCCGACAAGTCCGTCGCCGACACCGGGTGGTGGGAGGAGGAGTCGCGCGACGACCACCGGATCGTCTTCGTCCTGCACGGACGGGGTCCGGCGAGGCGGTACGCGCTGATCCGCACCGACCGCGACTGGCTGCTCCACCTGACCAAGGACCAGCCGGCCGAGGCCTGACCTACCGGTCCGGTCAGGCTCCCGCGAGGGCCCGCACGACGTTGCTCGGGCTGGGGCGACCGAGCTGCCCGGCCATCCACACCGAGGTCTCGACGAGCGCGTCGAGGTCGACGCCGGTCTCGACGCCGGCGCCGTGCAGCGCCCACACGAGGTCCTCGGTGGCGAGGTTGCCGGTCGCCGACTTCGCGTACGGACAGCCGCCGAGACCACCGGCCGACGCATCGACGACCGACACGCCGTCACGCAGCGCCGCCATGGTGTTGGCGAGCGCCTGGCCGTACGTGTCGTGGAAGTGCACGGCGACGCGGTCGGTGCCGATCCCCTTGTGGGACAGGGCTTCCAGCAGGCAGTGCACATGACCGGTCGTGCCGACGCCGATGGTGTCGCCGAGGCTCAGCTCGTGGCAGCCGAGGTCCATGAGCCGCTCGGCCGTGTCGACGACCTGCTCGACGGGTACCGGCCCCTCCCACGGGTCGCCGAAGCACATCGACACGTAGGCGCGCACCCACATGCCGTCCGCCAGGGCGCGCTTCACCACCGGCTCGAACATCGCGTACTGCTCGGCGACGGAGCGGTTGAGGTTCTTCTGCGCGAAGGTCTCGGTGGCCGATCCGAAGATCGCGATGGCCGACAGGCCCAGCTCCTCGGCGCGGTCGAGGCCACGCTCGTTGGGCACGAGGGCTGGGCGCCGACGCCCGACGCCGTCGGCACCGAGCGCGCCGAGCACCTCCTCGGCGTCACCCATCTGCGGCACCCACTTGGCCGGCACGAACGAGGTCGTCTCGATGGTGCCGAGCCCGGCCGCCTCGAGGCGACGGATGAACTCGACCTTCGTCGCTGCGGGCACGACGGTCTTCTCGTTCTGGAGGCCATCGCGTGGGCCGACCTCGTAGATCGTCACCCGGGGCGGCAGCCCCGTCGCCGCCTCGACCTGTGGGGATCGCATTCGCCCATACTGTCACCACGGCATCCGGCACCGGTTCGAGGTATTCGACGACCACCGGCGGTCGCGGAATACCTCGAACGGGCGAAAAGGTTGAGCACTGACGATGAATGACGGACCCCTAATCGTCCAGAGCGACAAGACGCTCCTGCTCGAAGTCGACCACCCGAACGCCGAGGCCGCACGTCGGGCCATCGCGCCCTTCGCCGAGCTCGAGCGCGCCCCCGAGCACGTGCACACCTACCGCATCACCCCCCTCGGCCTGTGGAACGCCCGCGCCGCCGGGCACGACGCCGAGCAGGTCGTCGACGCCCTGATGACGCACAGTCGCTACGCCGTGCCCAACGCGCTGCTCGTCGACGTCGCCGACACGATGGACCGCTACGGCCGCCTCACCCTCGAGAAGGAGGGCCTCGCCGACTCCCCCGAGGGCACCCGGCTCGTGCTGCGCACGACCGACCGCCCGGTGCTCGAGGAGGTGCTGCGGCACAAGAAGATCAAGCCGCTGACCGGCGATCGGATCGACGACCTCGCGGTCACGGTCCACCCGAGCGAGCGCGGCACCCTCAAGCAGGAGCTGCTCAAGGTCGGCTGGCCGGCCGAGGACCTCGCCGGCTACGTCGACGGCGAGGCGCACCCCATCGACCTGCGCCAGGACGGCTGGTCGCTGCGGCCCTACCAGCAGCACGCCGTCGACGGCTTCTGGCACGGCGGCTCAGGCGTCGTCGTGCTGCCCTGCGGCGCCGGCAAGACGCTCGTCGGCGCCGGGGCGATGGCCGCGGCCAAGGCCACGACGCTCATCCTCGTGACGAACACCGTCAGCGCCCGGCAGTGGAAGGACGAGCTGCTGCGGCGCACGAGCCTCACCGAGGACGAGATCGGCGAGTACTCCGGCGCGCGCAAGGAGATCCGCCCCGTCACCATCGCCACCTACCAGGTGCTGACGACCCGCCGGAAGGGCGCCTACACCCACCTCGACCTGCTCGACGCCCGCGACTGGGGCCTCGTCGTCTACGACGAGGTGCACCTGCTGCCGGCCCCGATCTTCCGCATGACCGCGGACCTGCAGGCGCGGCGTCGCCTGGGCCTGACCGCCACCCTCGTGCGCGAGGACGGCCGCGAGGCCGACGTCTTCAGCCTCATCGGCCCCAAGCGCTTCGACGCGCCGTGGAAGGACATCGAGGCGCAGGGCTACATCGCGCCGGCCGACTGCGTCGAGGTCCGCATCACCCTGCCCGAGGGCCAGCGCCTCGCCTACGCCACGAGCGAGCCCGAGGACCGCTACCGGCTCGCGTCGTGCACCGACGCCAAGCTGTCGGTCGTCGAGGCGCTCGCGAAGAAGCACCCCGGCGAGCCGACGCTCGTCATCGGGCAGTACCTCGACCAGCTGCACGAGGTGGCCGAACGCCTCGGCGCCGACGTCATCACCGGCGAGACGACCGTCAAGGAGCGCCAGCGGCTCTACGACGCGTTCCGCACCGGTGAGATCAGCACCCTCGTCGTCAGCAAGGTCGCGAACTTCTCCATCGACCTGCCCGAGGCGAGCGTCGCCATCCAGATCAGCGGCACGTTCGGCTCGCGCCAGGAGGAGGCCCAGCGCCTCGGACGCGTGCTGCGCCCCAAGGGCGACGGCCGCACCGCGCACTTCTACACCGTCGTCTCGCGCGACACGGTGGACGCCGACTTCGCCGCCCACCGCCAGCGTTTCCTCGCCGAGCAGGGCTACGCCTACCGGATCGTCGACGCCGACGACCTCTGAGGCACCGCGCCCCGCAGCCGGACAACGGGAGGGGCCCCGTCCGATCTGGTCGGACGAGGCCCCTGTGGGGAAGCCGGCACCGGCGGTGCCGGTGCGGACCGCGGACCGGTGCCCGCCCCGAGAGCCGGGCCGCGGACCGACTCGGTCACTCAGCGCCGGTAGCGGTCACCGGAGTGGTGGCTCGAGCCATCTCGCGACCCGCTCCACGACGTGTACCGGGCACCATCGCGCGAACCGTCGCGGGAGCCATCCCGGGAACCGTCCCAGGAGCCGTCGCGCCCGTCCCGGTCACCGTCGCAGCGCCCGTCGCGGCCATCGCGGCCGTCACGACCGTCACGGCTCCAGCTGTGCCAGAAGACGCGGTCACGCCGCGCGTCGGCCAGGGCGCTAACCACGCCCTCCTTCGTCGTCTGGGACTGCACCTTCGTGCGGAGGTCGGCCAGCGCCGTGCGGGCCTTCTCGAGGCGGGCGGCCGCGCGGGCCTTCTGCTCGGCCGTGAGCCGGTCGCTCGCCTGGATCTTCTCGGCGAGGGCGACGACACGGGCAGCCTGCCGGTCGATCGCGGTGGTGACGCGGGCCTTGAGCTCATCGAGCGTCAGGCTCGCGAAGCCGGTCCCGTCGCCGGTGTGGGCCGGCGCCAGGGCGTGGACGGCAGGTGGGCTCGCCGTGACCGCCGTCGCGCCTGCCGTGGTGGCGGTGACGACGCCCGATGTGGCGAGAAGGGCGGCCGCAGTGACTGCGACCCGGACCGTGGTGCTCTTCGACAACTCGACCAGCTCCTTTGCAAAACCCCCGTGGTGTTGCTTCGGACCCCCACCAGTTTGCCCGAAATGTCCGATTGCGCCACTTGAGGCGACCCGCCCCGCCCAGCAGGGCCACAGCAAACGCGCAGCACAGTTCCCAGCGAACTCCCAGCCGACATGCTGAGACTGTTGACGTGGACACCCAGACCGCCCCGGCCCCCGAGGCCAGACTGCTCATCGTCGAGGACGAGCCGAACATCCGTGAGCTGCTCGCTACCTCCCTGCGCTTCGCCGGCTTCGAGGTCGAGACCGCCGCCGACGGCACGAGCGCACTCGCTATGGCCGAGGAGACCGAGCCCGACCTCGTCGTCCTCGACGTCATGCTGCCCGACGTCGACGGCTTCGAGGTGACCCGCCGCCTGCGCGACCGCGGCCGCCAGCAGCCGATCGTCTTCGTCACGGCCCGCGACGCCACCGGCGACAAGATCCAGGGCCTCACGGTCGGCGGCGACGACTACGTCACCAAGCCGTTCAGCCTCGAGGAGGTCATCGCGCGCATCCGGGCCGTGCTCCGTCGCACCCGCGGGGCGGTCGACGAGTCGGCGACGCTGCGCTTCCACGACCTCGAGCTCAACGAGGACTCCCACGAGGTCCGGCGGGCCGGACGCGTCATCGACCTGTCCCCCACCGAGTTCAAGCTGCTGCGCTACCTGCTGCTCAACCCCAACCGGGTGCTGTCCAAGCTGCAGATCCTCGACCACGTCTGGGACTACGACTTCCGAGGCGAGTCAGGCATCGTGGAGTCGTACATCTCCTACCTGAGGCGCAAGATCGATGCCGACGGGCCCTCGCTCATCCACACGAAGCGGGGCGTGGGCTACGTCCTGCGCGTGCCGCCCGAGACGACGAGCTGACCCGAGCCGATCCACCCGACGGAGCCTGCATGAACCCCGAGCCGGCCACCGGAGCACCCGAACGCCCGGCGCGTCCGACCCGTGGGCGCCGCCGCGCCTTCGGCCGGCTGCGCGCCCTCCCGCTGCGCTGGCGGCTGCTCGGCGTCGCGCTCGGCCTCATCCTCGTCGCGCTGGCCATCGTCACGGTCGTCGTCAGCGCCCTGCTGCGCCAGTACCTGATCGGGCAGTCCGACCAGGAGCTCGCCGTCTACGCCGACAGCATCGCGCGCTACCAGGCGCAGGACCTCGTCCAGGGCAAGCCCGTCCTGCCGAGCGGCTTCACGCTGCGGATCATGCCCGTGGGGTCCACCGAGACGATCAACCTCAACGAGGCGGCCACCGAGCCCGACGACTCACCAGCGCTGCCGCACCTCGGCCCGGAGGACCCGTACGTCGAGACCGGGGCGTCGTTCCAGGTGGCCTCCACCGGGGGCGGCAGCAGCTGGCTGGCGATGGCCCGGCCGACCGCCGACGACAAGGCGGCCTTCATCGTCGCGCTGCCGCTGCGCGGTCTCGAGAGCACCGTGCAGCAGTTCATCTGGTACGCCGTGGCGATCGGCGTCATCGTGCTGCTCGTCTGCGCCGGCCTCGGCTGGTACCTCGTCGGCCGCACGTTCCGCCCCCTGACTCGCATCGAGGACACCGCCGCCCAGATCGCCGGCGGCGACCTCACCCGACGCGTCGCCGTGCCCGACACCGAGGACGAGGTGGCCTCGCTGTCGCGCTCGCTCAACGCGATGCTCGGCCGCATCGAGCAGAGCTTCGCCGTCCGCGAGGCCAACGAGGCCAAGATGCGGCGGTTCATCGCCGACGCCTCGCACGAGCTGCGCACCCCGCTCGCGGCGGTCGGCGGGTACGCCGAGCTGTACCGCCAGGGCGCTCTGCCCACCGCCGAGGCCGTCACCGGCGCCATGGGCCGCATCGAGAGCGAGAGCGGACGCATGAGCGGCCTCGTCGAGGACCTGCTCACCCTGGCCCGCCTCGACGGCGAGCGCCCGCTCGAGATCCAGCCCGTCGACCTCGCCGTCCTCGCCGCCGACGCCGCCCAGGACGCGCGCACCATCGCTCCGGACCGGCACGTCATCGCCACCGGCATCCACGGCCCGATCGGCCCGACCGAGCTCGAGGCCGACGAGCGGCAGCTGCGCCAGGTCGTCACCAACCTCGTGACGAACGCGCGCGTCCACACGCCGCCGGGGACGTCCGTCGAGATCCTCGTCGGACGCGTCGACCCGGCCCACGTCGCCCTCCATGTCCGCGACCACGGACCCGGCATCCCGGCCGAGGCACGGGCCAACGTCTTCGAGCGGTTCTACCGCGCGGACACCTCGCGCAGCCGCGGCAAGGGCGGCGGCAACGGCCTCGGCCTGGCCATCGTCGAGGCCATCGTCGAGGCACACCGCGGATCGGTCCGCGTCGACGAGACGCCCGGAGGTGGTGCGACCTTCGTCGTCGAGCTGCCCGTCCACGCGGCCCGGCACGATCGCACAGGCGATTCCTAGGAAGGCCACAACGGCGTCAAAAGCTCCCCCGGTGTCATGGGTACCAGGCAACCAGACGAGGAGGAGCCATGACCCTGGCACCTGACAACACCCAGCGGATCCCGCAAGGCGGCGACTACTACAGCCAGTCCGCGCCACCGCCCCCGCCCACGTTCGGGCAGGGCCAGCAGACGCCCCCGCCCCCGCCGCGCAAGGACCGCCGCGTCGGCCAGACGGCCGCCACCGCCCTCCTGGCCGCGGTCCTCGCGAGCGGCGGCACGTACGCCGTGACTCAGCTCGGCGGGCAGGACACCGCGGCACCGTCGACGTCCTCCTCCGCGAGCACGACGCAGGGCTCCACCCAGGGTTCCTCGCCCACCGTCATCCAGGGCAACGCCGCGAGCCCCGACTGGACCGCCGTCGCCAAGGCCGCCGCACCGAGCGTCGTCAGCATCGACGTGACGACCCAGCAGGGCGAGGCCGCCGGCTCCGGCGTCATCTTCGACAAGGCCGGCCACATCCTCACCAACAACCACGTCGTCGGCGACGCGTCGGGCGGGCAGGGCCAGATCACCGTGACCCTCTCCGACGGGCGCACCTACGGCGCGACGATCGTCGGCACCGACCCCTCGACCGACCTCGCCGT
>JAEXXY010000492.1 GCA_023451855.1 Actinomycetes bacterium | reverse complement strand
GGCCATCCCCCCGACGATCCCCACCCCGACCAGCCACGTCGTGCCCAGCCAGTGGTCGGCGAGGGCACCGAGGCCGCCGTAGACGAGGGGTCCGGTCAGCAGGTAGGCCACCGACTTCCAGGCCGAGTCGGACTCGCGCCGGTTGACGGCGTTGAGCCTCTCCCGCGCCTCCTCCTGCTCGGCAGCCGTGGGTGGGCGTGCCGGCTCCTCCGGCCCGGGGCCGGAGGGCTGTGCTGACGGGGTACTCATGGTGACCTCCCTGCTCACGACTCATCACGCGGCTCCCGCGGCGGCTCGGACGGGCTGTCGGCGGGGGCGGAGGACGAGGCGTCCGGCGCGTGGTTCGCGTCGGTCTCGGGGTCGAAGGCGAAGATGCGCAGGCGCTTGTACGCGCGCATCTCGAAGAAGAGCCACACGACGGCGCAGACCGTGACGGACACGCCGATGGCGTACCCGGAGGCCCACGTGACGTCGCGCAGGGCGAAGAGGGTGACGCCGAGGACCAGCACCTTGACGGTGTAGGTCGCCATGACGACGGCCATGACCGTGGTCGGTGCCAGGTGGGCCGTGTAGCGCATGGCGAGCAGCGTCAGGGTGAAGAAGAAGACGACGAGGGCCGCGCCGATCGCGGCCGACCACGCGGCCTTCGGGCTGGAGAAGAGCCCGACGACGATGCAGACGGCGCCGGCGACGAGGGTCGGGGGCAGCGACCCACGCAGGAGCTGCGCGAACGCATCGTTCTGTGATGCGGTGCGGGCCGGGGTGGTGCTCACGGGAAGACCTGCCTGGATGCGTCTGGTGGGCGGGGGCCGGGTGGGCTGCTGACGGTCGCTCGGTGCTCGATTGTCTTGTGCGGAAAGGTGATCCGCGCACCTCGGAATGTCGTTCTCAGACTCCCCTCAGGTGCTTGTGAATGCTATCACAAGCGTTCGACGGGGCTCCACCGCGGGAGCCACACGGTGAGCACGACGCCGAGCACGGCGGCCGCACCGACGACGGCGAGCGGGCGCCAACCGTCCCAGATGACGAAGGACACCGAGCCGAGGGCGACGATGGCCGCCCACAGGTAGAGGATGAGGACGGCCCGGCGGTGGCCGTGCCCGATCCGCAGCATCCGGTGGTGCAGGTGCTTGGCGTCGGCGTCCCAGGGCTTCTGGCCGGCCAGCGTGCGCCGGACCACGGCGAGGACCATGTCGAGCAGCGGCAGCATGAGCACGGCCAGCGGCACGACGATGGGCAGGAACGCCGCGGTGACCTCGTTGGCGCTGACCTGCCCGGGGTCGACGTTGCCGGTCAGGGTGATCGTCGCCGCCGACAGCAGCAGACCCAGCGTCAACGCCCCGGAGTCACCCATGAAGAGGCGCGCCGGGTGGAAGTTGTGCGGCAGGAAGCCCGCGCAGACCCCGACGAGCGCGGCCGAGATGAACGTCGCCGTCGAGAACACGTTGGCCGGCACGAACGAGCGCGACACGATGTAGCTGTACATGAAGAACGCCAGCGCGGCGATGCCGACGACGCCTGCGGCGAGGCCGTCGAGGCCGTCGATGAAGTTGACCGCGTTGGTCCACACCATGACGACGATGACGGTGAACAGCACGAGCACCGGAGTCGGCAGGATCGTCGTGCCGAAGATCGGCAGCGACAGCAGCTGCACGCCGGTGTAGGCCATCAGCCCCGCCGCGAGGATCTGCCCGGCCAGCTTGGTGATCCAGTCGAGCTCGCGGATGTCGTCGAAGGCGCCGAGCAGGCAGACGATGCCGCCCGCGAGGACGACCCCGATGATCTGCTTCGTCGAGAAGAGCGAGCCGAGGTAGGGCAGCGCCCGCGCGACGAGCGCCGCCGCGACGAAGCCGATGTAGATCGCCACTCCCCCGAGCCGCGGGATCGGCGTCGTGTGGACGTCGCGCGAGCGGACGGCCGTGAAGGCGCCCGTCGCGACCGCGAGGCTGCGCACGAAGGGTGTGGCGATGTACGTGACCGCTGCGGCCACGATGAGGACGAGGACGTACTCGTGCACCTACCGACCCTCGCTCGGGCGCCGACCGCGGGTGGTCAGCGGGGGTAGGCCGGGAAGCGCGTGACGAGGTCGGTGACCTCGGCGCGGACCTCCTTGCTCACCGGGTGGTCGGGGTCGGCGTCGCCCTGGGTCACCGCCGTGTGGATGAGGCGCGCGATGGTCTCCATCTCCGGCAGACCCATGCCCTGGGTCGTCACCGACGGCGTGCCGACACGGATGCCGCTCGCGATGTTCGGCTTCTGCGGGTCGAAGGGGATGGCGTTCTTGTTGAGGACGATGCCGGCCGCGTCGGCGCGGGCCTCGGCGTCCTTGCCCGTGACGCCGATGCCCTGCAGGTCGAGCAGCGACAGGTGGGTGTCGGTGCCGCCAGTGGTCGGGCGGATGCCGACGTCCTTGAGGCTCTGCGCGAGCTGCTTGCTGTTGGCGATGACGTCGGTGGCGTACTGCCGGTACTCCGGCGTCGCGCACTCCTTGAAGTTGACCGCCTTGGCCGCGATGGTGTGCATCTGCGGGCCGCCCTGCATCATCGGGAAGACGGCCTTGTCGAGCGCGGCGGCGTGCTCCTCCTTGCAGACGAGCGCACCGGAGCGCGGACCGCGCAGCACCTTGTGCGTCGTGAAGGTCACGACGTCGGCGTAGGGCACCGGCGACGGGATCGCCTTGCCGGCGACGAGGCCGATGAAGTGCGCGGCATCGACCCAGAGGATCGCCCCGACCTCGTCGGCGATGGCCCGGAAGCGCTCGAAGTCGATGAGGCGCGGGATGGCCGAACCGCCCGCGCAGATGACCTTGGGGCGGTGCTCCTTGGCGAGGCGCTCGACCTCGTCGTAGTCGATGTCCTCGGTGTCCTTGTCGACGCCGTAGGGCACCGCGTCGAACCACTTGCCGGAGAAGGACACCTTGGCGCCGTGGGTCAGGTGGCCACCCATCGGCAGCGCCATCGCGAGGAGCGTCTCGCCCGGCTTCATGAACGCGCCGTAGACGGCCTGGTTGGCGCTGGCACCCGAGTGCGGCTGGACGTTGGCGTGGTCGGCGCCGAAGAGCTCCTTGGCCCGCTCGATGGCGATCGACTCGGCCTTGTCGACCTCGGAGCAGCCGCCGTAGTAGCGACGCCCCGGGTAGCCCTCGGCGTACTTGTTCGACAGCGTCGACCCGAGGGCCGTGAGGACCGCCGGGGAGCTGATGTTCTCGCTCGCGATGAGCTGCAGGCCGCCACGGATGCGGTCGAGCTCCGACAGGAGCACGCCGGCGATGTCCGGGTCGAAGGACTGGAGGGCGCCGAAGTCGGAGCCGTAGAACGTCGTGTCGTCAGCCATGGGACATCTCCGGGAGGTGCGGGTTTCGGTGCAGGACGGGGTGCAGCGCGAGCGGTGCGCGTACGGATCTGGCGCGGACCAACTCTATGCCGTCGGGCCGTGGGCGTCGGAGCCCTGTCCGTCGGTCGTGCCGTTCCCGGTGGCGTCGGCCGAGGGTTCGGCCACGGGCTCGGTGAAGAGCACGTCGCGCGACGGGTCGAACGGGCCGGACGCGTCGGCGTCGGTGGGCGCGTCGGCGTCGGTGGGCTCATCGGCAGGCGCGGGCTCGTCGGGCAGCAGCGCCGCGTCGATGTCCTCCTGCGGGATGGCGCCGAGGCGCAGCGTGACCGGCGCCTCCCCCGTGCAGTCGATGATCGTCGAGGGGTCGCCGCCGTCGGTCGGGCCGCCGTCGAGGTACACCGCGACGGACTCGCCGAGCATCGCCTGGGCCTCGTCGACCGACCGGGCGGCCGGGTCGCCGGTCGTGTTGGCGCTCGTGACGGCCATCGGGCCGATGTCGCCGAGCAGGTCGAGGGCGATCTCGTGGTCGGGCACGCGCAGCGCGACGGTGCCGTTGGTCTCGCCGAGGTCCCAGTGCAGGGAGGTCTGCGCCTTGAGCACGACGGTGAGCGGACCGGGCCAGAACTTCTCCATGAGCCGGTTGGCGTAGTCGGGCACCTGGGTGGCAAGCCCCTGGGCGGTGCGTGCCGTCGGGATGAGCACGGGCGGGGGCATGTCGCGCCCGCGCCCCTTGGCGGCGAGGACCGACGCGACGGCGGTGGCGTCGAAGGCGTCGCAGCCGATGCCGTACACGGTGTCGGTCGGCAGCACGACGACCTCCCCGCGTCGGACGGCCGCTGCGGCGGCGGGGATGCCCTCGGCGCGGCCCTGGGGGTCGGTGCAGTCGTAGCGCTCGCTCACCCGGCAGAGCCTAGTCTCGGCGCACGGCGTCAGGCGCGGCGGGCGGTGGTGACGCGGGGACGGCCGGTGAGGTCGTCGTGGTCGGCCACGTCGACCCAGAGGCCGGTGCGGGCCAGCCGGGCCGGCAGCGAACGCCCTTGGGAGTCGGCGTGCTCGACGAGGAGCAGCCCACCGGAGCGCAGCAGGTCGGCCGCCCGGCGCGCGACGGCGAGCGGGATGGCGAGACCGTCCTCGCTACCGCCGTAGAGCGCGAGCGCCGGGTCGTGGTCGCGCACCTCGGGGTCGAGCGGCACCTGGCCGACCGGGATGTAGGGCGGGTTGACGGTGACGACGTCGACACGGCCCTCCCAGTCGGGCAGGCACGGGCCCGACGCGTCGCCCTCCACGAGCTCGACATCGAGGCCGAGGCGGTCGCGGTTGGCCACCGACCAGGCGTGCGCCTCGGGCGACAGCTCGACGCCGCGCACCTCGACGCCGGGGCGCTCGTCCTTGACGGCGAGCGGGATGGCCCCCGAGCCCGAGCAGAGGTCGGCGACGCGCACCGGCGCGACCGGCGCGACCGGCGCGTCCACGGTGTCCACGGTGTCGGCGAGCCGGTCGACCTCGGCGAGCGCGAGGTCGACGAGCACCTCGGTCTCGGGGCGGGGCACGAAGACGCCGGGCCCGACCGACAGCGTCAGGCGTCGGAAGTGCGCCCGGCCGGTCAGGTGCTGCAGGGGGACGCGCGCGGCGCGCTCGTCGACGAGCCGGGCGTACGCCTCGGGCAGCGTCGTGCCGCCGAGCACCATCCGCCGGCGCACCTCCCCCGTCTCGAGCCCGAGGACGTGGGCGGCGAGCTCGACGGCGTCGGCGTCGGGCGAGGGCACCCCGGCCTCGGCCAGGT
>JAEXXY010000348.1 GCA_023451855.1 Actinomycetes bacterium | reverse complement strand
ACGCGAACGAGACCGCCGGGTGCACGTCGACCGCCCCCGCCGAGATGTGCGGCTCGAGGGTGAGGTTCTCGATCTGCTGGTAGACGAGCGCGAAGGCGAGCATCGCCACGCCCTGCCACGGCTGCTCGCCCACGAGGCCGACGAAGACCGGCAGGGCGATCGCGATGTAGGTGCCGATGGTCGGGACGAACTGGGCCACGAGCCCGGTCCAGATGCCGAGCGCCAGCCAGTAGGGCATCCCGATGATGAACATGAACAGCGCCGACAGGCCGCCGCAGATCGCGGCGAGCACGAGCCGCGCCGACACGTAGCCGCCGGCCTTGATGACGGCCAGCTCCCAGGCCGTGCTCATGACCTCCTGCTGTCGTGGCGGCACGAGCCGGGCCACCCAGCGCCGCAGTCGCGGCTGGTCGGCGGAGAAGTAGAAGGTGAAGAAGGCGAAGGTCAGGCTGCTGAACGCCGCCCCGACGACCGTGGCGACCGCGCCGATGAGACCTCCGGCGAGGCCCTGGGCCACCGTGGCCAGGGTGGACGTGCTGCTGCTGAGCTCCGCGAGCACGGTCTGCGCGTCGAGCTGCGTGTCGAGGTGCTCGTTGGCCCAGGCCGTGGCCCGCTCGATGATCGAGGGGATCGAGCGCACGAGCGTCGCGAGCTGGTCGGCGAGCAGCTGGCCGAAGGCGAGGAGGAAGACGACGATCGCCAGCAGCGTCGCACCCATGACGACCGCCGTGGCGGCGCCCCGTCGCATCCGGCGCGACAGGCGTGCGACCGCCGGCTCCATGGCGATCGCGGCCAGCATCGACATGACGAGTGTGAAGATGACGCTGCCGCCGTCCTCGATGACCCACCGTCCGAAGGCCGCGAAGGCGGCGACGGCGACGAGCACCCAGCCGGCGCGCCAGACGTTGCGCCGGTCGAGCTGCACGACGACGTGCGGCGTGTCGCCATCAGGCTGCGACGGCGCCCGGAGCGGTGGGTCCACATGACCCGGCATGCCTAGATCGTCTCAGGAACCGGCGCTTTGTACTGCCTGTCCGTGGTGGCTCGTGCCGATTTCGTATCCGCGCCCGGGACCGTGTAGTCTCACCGACGCACAGCAGGTCGAACACGGCCCCGCGACGCGGGTCCCGACGGTTCGGCCGTGCCCCAATAGCTCAGTCGGCAGAGCGTTTCCATGGTAAGGAAAAGGTCTAGGGTTCGATTCCCTATTGGGGCTCTGGTCGGTCGGTTCCCGGCAGCCCGCGCGAGCGGCTCCCGGTGCCGGCAGCCCATGGCGGGGTAGCTCAGCTGGTTAGAGCGCACGACTCATAATCGTGAGGTCGCGGGATCGAGTCCCGCTCCCGCTACCACAGGAGCGCGGCGGTCCACGGATTTCTCGATTCGGTGGCCCGTCGCGTAACCTTTAGCGTCGCGTCCCGTGCCGACGCGTGGGTCAGCCCCGGGCGCGTACGCGACACCCGTCGCAAGACGACCCGTACATCCCAGCACGTTCCCGAAAGAGCAGGTTGCCGTGGCCAGCAAGAGCAGCGACGTCCGTCCGAAGATCACGATGGCGTGTGTGGACTGCAAGGACCGCAACTACATCACGAAGAAGAACCGTCGGAACAACCCCGATCGCCTCTCCTTCAACAAGTTCTGCCCGAAGTGCGGCCACCACACGGAGCACCGCGAGACCCGCTGACGCGGACCGCTCCTCGCGCGTCACCTCACGACCGCTCCCTCGGCCACCGGCCGGGGGAGCGGTCGTCGTGTACCGGTCGATAGGCTGCCCGCATGCCGGTGAACGCAGACTTCCAGGGCCGGGTGTACCCGCCCACCGAGACCTACCGCGTCAGTGCGGCCAAGATCCGCGAGTTCGCCGAGGCCGTCGGCTCGACCGACCCGGTCCACGTCGACGCCGCCGTCGCGCGCTCGCGCGGCTACGCCGACGTCATCGCGCCGCCGACGTTCGCGGTCCTCATCGCCCAGCAGTGCGACGCCCAGCTGATCCGCGACCCGGAGGCCGGTATCGACTTCTCCCGCGTCGTCCACGGTGAGCAGCGCTTCACCCACCACCGGCCGCTCACGGCCGGCGACGCCGTCGTCGGAACGCTCCACGTCGACACCGTCCGTGAGGCCGGCGGCCACGCGATGGTGACCACGCGCACCGAGCTGGCCACCGAGGGCGGCGAGGCCGTCTGCACGGCCACGTCCACCATCGTCATCCGAGGAGCCGAGTGATGAGCAGCGACACCACCGCCGGCGTGCGCGCCCTGTCCTCCGTGTCGGTCGGTGACGCCCTGCCCCCGCGCACGGTGCACATCGACCGGGCGCGCCTCGTCCAGTACGCGGGCGCCTCCCTCGACCGCAACCGGATCCACTGGGACGAGCGGTTCGCCAAGGAGGTCGGCCTGCCCGACGTCATCGCCCACGGCATGTTCACGATGGGCGCGGCCGTCACCGTCGTCACCGACTGGGTGGGTGACGCCGGCCGCGTCGTCGAGTACGGCGTCCGCTTCACCAAGCCCGTCGTCGTGCCCTACGAGTCCGGCGCCGACGTCGAGGTGTCGGGCGTCGTCAAGGCCGTCGACGCCGAGACCGGCCGCGTCACCGTCGAGCTGACCGCCACGTGCGGCGGCGAGAAGGTCCTCGGCCGGGCCCTCGCCGTCGCGCGCCTCGACTGATCGGGTCCGTGGTGCGCGAGGAGCACGACGTCCCGCTGTCGGGCCTGACGACGATGCGGGTGGGCGGGCCCGCCGCCCGTCTGGTCACCGTCACGACCACCGACGAGCTCGTCGACGCCGTCCGCGAGGTCGACGACGCCGACGAGCCGCTCCTGCTGCTGTCCGGCGGGTCCAACCTCGTCGTGGCCGACGAGGGCTTCGCCGGCACCGTCGTGCGCGTCGCGACCTCCGGCATCACCCCGGAGTCGGCCGACTGGTGCGGCGGGGCCGTCGTGCGGGTCGCGGCGGGGGAGGGCTGGGACGATGTCGTCGACCGCTTCGTCGGCGAGGGCTGGGCCGGTGTGGAGGCCCTGAGCGGCATCCCGGGCCTCACCGGCGCCACGCCGGTGCAGAACGTCGGCGCGTACGGCCAGGACGTCTCACAGACGATCTACCAGGTGCGCACGTGGGACCGCCGCGACCAGGTCGTGCGCACCTTCGCCAACGACGACTGCGCCTTCACCTACCGGCACTCCCTCTTCAAGGGCACCGACCGCTACGTCGTGCTCGACGTCGTCTTCCAGCTCGAGGTGGCCGACCTATGCCGCCCGGTCGCCTACGCAGCGCTCGCCGAGGGCCTCGGCGTCGAGCTCGGCACGCGCGTCCCGCTCGCTGACGCGCGGGACGCGGTCCTCGAGCAGCGCCGGCGTCGCGGCATGGTCCTCGACGCCGACGACCCCGACACCTACTCGTGCGGGTCCTTCTTCACCAACCCGATCCTGAGCCGCCACGAGTTCGACGACCTCGTCGAGCGCGTCGGTGAGCGCCTCGGCTACGAGGGCCCGACGCCGCCGCGGTTCGCCGAGCCCGACGGACGGGTCAAGACCAGCGCCGCCTGGCTCATCGACCACGCCGGCTTCGCCAAGGGGTTCGGGCTGCCCGGGCCGGCGTCGCTGTCGACGAAGCACACGCTGGCGGTGACCAACCGGGGCGGCGCCACGACCACCGAGGTGCTCGACGTCGCCCGACGCGTCCGCGACGGCGTGCGCGACGCGTTCGGCGTCACGCTCGTCAACGAGCCGGTCCTCGTCGGCGAGCGGCTCTAGCGAGCCGCGGGCCTCGACAGCCGAACGGCCCCGGTTCCCAAGGGAGTCCGGGGCCGTAGGCCGTGCTGTCGCACGGCTGTCGTCAGCGGGTCAGCTGCACCCAGAAGGTGTGCGGCTGGATCTTCTTGTCCGTCGTGCTGACCTGGTAGGCCGGGCGCGCGTACTGCAGGCGCAGGGCTGTCGACGTGCCGCGGTCGACCTTGAAGAAGAGCCAGCCGCGCTCGGTCTCGCCGCGCTTGGCCGGGGTCAGCGGCGTGGCGTGGAAGGCCTTGCCGAACTCGTTGGTCGCGGCGACCGTCTGCTTCGGGCTCGTCGCCACGAGGGAGATCATGGCCGGGTCGAGGGTGGCCGAGTAGCGCGAGCCGGCCGAGAGCGCGACCTTGACGCCGACGATCTCGAAGGCCTCCGCGCCCACCGGCTGGTTCGACGGGAAGGGCAGGTTGCGGGAGATCCGCAGCGCGGTGATGGAGTGCCCGAGGTCGGGGTCCTTGATGGCGGCCTTGATGTCCTTCGTCGAGAACGCCGCCGGAGCGGCCGGCGTCGTGGTCGTCGCCGGCGATGACGTGGCGCTCGGCGTCGAGGACGTGGTCGGGGGTGTCGTGCCGGCGGTCGCGCTCGCGGTCGGGTCTGCCGTCACCGGGGCCTCGCTGCTGCAGGCGCTGAGGGCGGTGAGAGCCAGGACGGGGGCGGCCAGACCCACGACGGCGAGGCGTCGCAGCCGGGCGCCCGAGGTGGTCTGGGGGCGTGCGGGGGCGGGGGTCTGCGTCTTCATCTCCCCGACAGCATGACTGCGCGGGCCAGCCCCGAGCAAACTCGCGCCGCGCGCCGGACCCCCGCGACCGGCCTGCGGACGCGTGCCCGCGGGCCCGGTGCGTCCCGGTCTGTGCGGGTCTGGGGCGTGGCGGTCCTCACGTCCGGGAACGCTCGGGGGTCGCCGCAGCCTCAATCCGGCGCGTCGAGCCAGGCCGTGAGGTCCTCGAGCGCCTGCTTGCGCACCCGTTCGGGGGCCAGGCTCCCCTCGATCGAGCCCCGGGCGAGG
>JAEXXY010000282.1 GCA_023451855.1 Actinomycetes bacterium | reverse complement strand
ATTCAATGCCGTTTGCGTTCGTTTGACAACACTTGGGCCTCAATACCTGTGGAAGGTATGACTGGCGCACGGCTCGAAGAGGCGCCACAGTGGGCCCATGCGATGGGACCGGCTCTTCGACGACCTCGAGGCCCAGGCGGATGCCGACGAGGCCCGCGCTCGCGTCGCCGAGGTCGCCGACCGGGTACGCCGCGAGCGGGCCCAGCTCGACCTCCACACCCGGCTGCTCGCGCAGGTCGGGGCCGGCGCGCTGACGTTGCGCCTGCCCGGCAGGGCGCTCACGGGCGGCCTCGCCGACGTCGGCCCGGACTGGCTGCTGCTCGAGCCCGCCGCCGACCGGCAGGTTCTCATCGCCCTCGCCGCGGTCCGTTCGGTGTCGGGTCTGGGCCGGGGGGCCCTCACTCCTTCGGTCGTCGCGAAGCGGTTCGGCCTCGGGGCCGCGCTGCGGGCCATCAGCCGGGACCGGGTGCCGGTCGAGCTCGCGGACGTCGACGGCCGTCAGGCGACCGGCACGATCGACGTCGTCGGCGCCGACCACCTCGAGCTGGCCGAGCACGCAGCCGACGAGCCGCGGCGGCGCGACAACGTCACCGGCTCGGTCGTCGTGCCGTTCGCGGCGCTCGGCACCGTCCGGCGCCTCGCCTGAGGCGGGTCAGACGTGCGCGGCCGTGCTGGACCGGTGCTCAGTCCTCGTCGCCGGCCCCACCGAAGGGGTGGGCCTTGACGAAGGTGCGCGTCTCGGCGTACATCCGCTGGATGTAGGTCTCGAGCTCGGTGGCCTCGACGCGCCACTGGCCGCGCCCGCCGATCTTGATGGCCGGCAGCTCGCCGGAGCGGACGAGTGCGTAGGCCTGGGCCGAGGAGATGTTGAGGATCTCAGAGACCTCGGCGAGCTGCAGGAACCGCTGGGCCACGTCCGCTCCTAGTCGTGTCAGGCGATCGGGAGAAACCGCGTCGTGCTGTGAGGGCGTCGGGTCGCGCCGACGGCGGGTCCGTCGGCGGACGTCGTGGACGCGTCCGGCACCCGTGGTGCCCGTACCCGCCCGCGGCCGCTCGTACCCTGCGCCCGGCATCCCCTGCAGCGGCCGGACGTCGGGTGCGGCTGCGTCCGACTGCCACATGGTAGGTCCCGGTGCGCCCCGTCGCGTACGTTCGTCCACAGGTGTCGGCGCCGGCACGCGGTGGCCTCCGACCTGGTGCAAGATGTGCGCTGTGCCGGGTGTGTCCCGGATCGTCCAACAGCACGTGACCACAGGGGGTCCCATGTCCGAGCTGGCGCGTCCCGCCGCCAAACGCCTCGAACGCCCGAGCTGGCGTGACAGCCGCCTCGTCGTCGGCATCCTGCTCGTCATCGTCGCAGCGACGCTCGGGGCCAAGGCCGTCGCGAGCGCCGACGACCGCGTCCCTGTCTGGGTCGCCGGGTCGGACCTCGTGGCGGGCGACCGCGTCGAGGCGTCCTCGTTCGTGCGCGCCGACGTCCAGCTCGGCGACGGCACCTTGACCTACCTCGGGGCCGACGCACCGGCCCCCGTCGGGTCCTACCTGCTGCGCGACGTGCGGGCGGGGGAGCTCGTCCCCTCCTCGGCCGTGGGCAGCGGCGACCAGGTCGACGTCCAGCGGGTGACCGTCCGCGCCGACTCCGCCTCGGCGCAGGGACTGGCTCGTGGCACCCGCGTCGACGTGTTCGTCACGCCCCGCACGACGACCGCCTCCGACGCGGCCGCCGCTCGCACGACGCGCCTCATCGAGGCCGCTGCGGTCTCGGGCGTCCTGACGAGCCAGAGCGGCTTCGGCTCCGACGCCACGACCTCGGTCCAGCTGCTCGTGCCGAGCGGCAAGGTGCAGGCGCTCGTCGAGGCCGTCGACGGAGACGCCCACCTCACCCTCGTGCCGGTCGTCGGCGCCGTCTCGGGCCCCGGCGCATGACCGAGGTCCTGACCGGCCTCAGCCCGCGGTGGGAGTCGCCGGTCGCCGAGGCCCTCGAGGCCCTTCCCGGGGTCACCATCGCCCGGCGCTGCGCCGACGTGGCCGAGCTGCTGTCGGTGGCCGAGGCGGGGCTCGGGTCGGTGGCCGTCGTGTCGTGGGACCTGCGCGGTCTCGACCTCGAGGTCGTGACCCGGTTGCGTCGTGGCGGCTTCGTCGTCGTCGGTCTCGTGCCGTCAGGTGACGAGGACGCCGAGCGTCGGCTGCGACAGCTGTCGGTCCAGCGCGTCGTGCCCGTCGACGCCGAGCCCGAGCGGCTCGCCGAGGCGCTGGCCGACCGGGCCCCCGACTCCGCCGATGCCCTCGAGGCCGCGCTCGGCCCCGTCGGCGCGTTCGATGCCGACGTCCGTCCGGTCCACCGCGGCGGTGAGGGCGGCGACGCCGACACGCCTCGTGGGTCGGGTGTCGACGATGCTGACGGCAACGGGGCGGCTGGCGAGGCGCCCGACGCCGGTGGGGCGGGATGGATGCCGCAGGGGGCCGACGCGCGCGACGAGTCCGACCCGTCCGGCGCGTCACAGCCCGGAGT
>JAEXXY010000305.1 GCA_023451855.1 Actinomycetes bacterium | reverse complement strand
CCCCAGGCCGAAGACCGCGCCGAGCAGCGGCGCCCCGGCCAGGCCCGCCCGGGGCCGCCAGCTCAGCTGGGCCGAGAGCCGGTCGCCGAGGCCGAGGAACATCAGCGCCGCGACGATGACGAGGACCCCGCCGACGCGCAGCAGCAGCGCCTGGTGCTCGCGCAGCGCCACCCCGAGTCCCGACAGGGTCGCGGCCCCGAGGAGGAAGACGACGGAGAAGCCGAGGACGAACAGCAGCGCACCGAGCACGAGCCGCCCGCGGGAGCGCTCCCGGAGCGACACGTCGGACAGGCCGGTGACGTAGCCGAGGAAGCCGGGCACGAGCGGGAGGACGCACGGCGAGGCGAAGGAGACGAACCCCGCGGCGAGCGCGACCACCGCCGCGACGAGCAGCGATCCGGTGGTGAGGTCGGGGGTCACGCGGGAGCCTCAGCCCTGCTCGGCGAGGACGTCGTCGACGAGGCCCAGCAAGGTCGAGGTGGTGACGGGGCCCGAGACGCGCGCGGCGATCCGCCCGTCGCCGTCGAGCACGAGCGTCGTCGGCGTGGCTGACGCCTTGCCCTGGAGGGCGAGCAGCGGCACACCACCGTCGTACGCGAGCGAGGGGTAGGTCACGCCCTTGGCCTTCTGGAAGGCGAGGCCGGTCTCGGGGCCCTCGAGCTTGTCCATGCCGATGAAGACGACGTCCTTGCGGTCGGCCTGGACCTTCTCCCACGCCTTCTGCAGCGCCGGCGTCTCCTCGATGCAGGGTGGGCACCACGAGCCCCAGACGTTGACGACGACGACCGCGCCGTCCTTGTCCTTGAGCGACCACGCCTCGCCCTCGAGCGTCGTGCCGAGCAGCTCGACGGGCTCGCCCCGCTGCCCCGGGGCCAGCTGCTCGATCGACCCGTCGCCGGCGACGTAGCCCTTGCGGTCACCGGAGCGGGCCTGGGACTCCACCGAGTTCGGGTCGGACGAGCACGCCGCGGTGACGAGGGCGAGGCCGCCGGCCATGGCGACGGCGCCCCAGCGCAGCACGGTGCGTCGGTCGAGCTCGGCCATCAGGCGCCCACGCTCCTGCTGGCCCCGGCGAGCAGCGCGAAAGCCGGCTCGGAGTAGGTGATCGAGGCGAGCTCGTCACCGACGTAGGTCAGCGACGTCAGCGAGGCCAGGGTGCAGACGCGCTTGCGCGGGTCGTGCCAGAGGCGGCGGCCCTCGAGCTTGTTGCGAACCGTCCAGACGGGCAGCTGGTGTGAGACGACGACGGCCTCGTGGCCGCGGGCGGCCTCACGTGCGGCATCGACGGCGGCGAGCATCCGGGCCGCGATGACCTCGTACGGCTCGCCCCACGACGGCTTGGTCGGGTTGGCGAGGACGTGCCAGTGCCGCGGGTGCAGGAGGTCCTTCCTGCTCGTGCGGCCGCCCTCGAAGTGGTTGGCCGACTCGATGAGCCGGGCGTCGGTCGCGACGTCGAGGCCGTGGCTGCCCGCGATCGGTGCCGCCGTCTCCTGGGCCCGCTCGAGCGGGGAGGCCACGACGTACGTGACGTCGTTGGTCGCCAGGTGCGCGGCGACGAGGTCGGCCATCTCGCGGCCGAGGTCGCTGAGGTGGTAGCCCTCGAGGCGCCCGTAGAGCACGCCGTCGGGGTTGTGGACCTCGCCGTGGCGCATGAGGTGCACGACGGTCGTGTCGGCGGTGGTGCCGGCGGGTCGCCCGCTGCCTCCGGCCGTGCTGTGCGTCATGTGCCCCAGTGTCTCAAACGGTCCGCGAACGACCGAATCCGCGGTCGCCCCCCGGCTTGCGCGACGCGCCGGGAGACGGTAGATGAGATGGCCGACGCCGCCCGACGCGTCGGCCCTACACTCCCCGCGTGTCACTCTCGGTCTGGCTCGCCCTCTGCGCGGCGGGCGTGCTCATCTCGCTGACACCCGGCGCCGGCGCGGTCAACACCATGGCCAACTCGATCGGCTCGGGCTGGGCGCGCGCCATCTGGGGCATCCTCGGACAGCAGGCGGCCCTGCTCGTGCACATCGCCGTCGTGGCCGCGGGCGTGGGCGTCGTCGTCGCCGGCTCGCCGGTGCTGTTCAGCATCGTGCGCTACGCCGGCGCCGCCTACCTCGTGTTCCTCGGCATCCGGCAGCTCCGGGCGCGCGGGAAGGCCGAGGACGCGGGCGAGGTCGTGCGCGAGTCGGCCTGGTCGATGTTCCGGCGTGGCCTGCTCGTCAACCTCACCAACCCGAAGGCGGTGGTGTTCTTCCTCGCCTTCACCCCGCAGTTCATCGACCCCGCCCGGCCGCTCGTGCCGCAGTACGCGCTGCTCGCGGCGACCGTCGTGATCATCGACGTGGTCGTCATGTGGTTCGTCTTCGCGCTCGCGGCCCGCGGGCTGCGGCTCCTCACGGCCCGCGAGTCGGGGCGGCGCACGCTCGGACGCGTCTTCGGCAGCCTCTTCGTCGGCGCCGGCGTCCTGCTCGCCGCCGTCCACTGAGTCCGGAGGAACCGGCGCGAAAGTGCCCCCTCGCCCGGAGACGGGTCGAGTGGGCACTTTCCCACCCTGGAGGAACTGCCCACTCGACTGGTGGTGCGCCTGTGGTGGTGCGCCTGTGGTGGTGCGCCTGACCGGGTCGCCTGACCGGGTCGCCTGACCGGGTCGAGTGGGCGCTTTCTCGCGCGCTGGTCGCAGCCTCAGACGAGCTCGGGGACGTCGAGGTGGGCCAGGGCCAGCTCGAACTCGGCCACCTCGGTGATCCGCATGCCGGTCTGCTCGGCGAGGTCGGCGCGCAGGCCCATCGCGGCGTCGCGGGCCTTGGCCATCGCCTCGGTCGAGTCGTAGGACGCCGTCACGCAGCAGCGACCGGACGTCCGGTCCACGAGCATGCTGGCGCTGCAGAAGCCGTCGAGCATCTCGACCCTGGGCATGATCGAGCTCTTGAACAGGTCGATGGCCCGGTCCATCGTGGCCGGGTCGCCCTCGGTCCACGTGACGCGGGTGCACGCCCCGTCGCCCGACCGGTGGTCACGGTGCAGGTAGGCGACCTCCCACTCGTCCACGCTCACTTCGCCGCCGAACATGCTCGCGGCCTGCTCGCGCAGCGGCTTGACCGCCTCGGCCGTCGCGCGCATCGCGGCCTCGTCGCGCCAGGCCGTCGTGACGATGCAGCGTCCGCTCTCGCGGTCGGCGATGAGGGAGAGCCCGAGGCAGCCGTCCATCGCTCTGACCTGCGGCATCACCGAGTCCTTGACGTACGCGATGCCCGACTCGACCTTGTCCGCTTGGCCCGTGACCGTCGTGGAACGTGCGTACACGGCCCACCTCCCTTGCCTCGAGGCAGCGCCCCGACGGCGCCGCCGTCGCCCTCCAGCGTCCTCCCCTGCCGCGGCGTCGACAAGGTCCCGGGCCCCCGGCTGTGACGGCGGGGACGCCTGGGGCACCGGCCCGGGCGCGACCGGTCAGTCCGCAGTCGCGGCCGCGCGCGCCGCAGCCGGCAGCGCGGCGAGCACGTGGGCGACCGCCTCGTCGTCGTGCGCCGCCGAGACGAACCACGACTCGAAGGCGCTCGGCGGCAGGTGGACGCCCTGGGCGAGCATCGCGTGGAAGAACCGGCGGAAGGCGTCGGTGTCCTGCGCCTTGGCGTCGTCGTAGCTGCCCACCGCGCCGTCGCGGAAGAAGACCGAGAACATCGACCCGGCCCACTGGACGGTGTGCGGCACCGACGCCGCGGACAGCTCGGCCCTGACGGCGTCGGCGATGGTGTGGGCGACGACGTCGAGCCGCTCGTACACCGCCGGCGTGCAGCCGCGCAGGGTGGCGAGGCCCGCAGCCGAGGCGACGGGGTTACCCGACAGCGTCCCGGCCTGGTAGACGGGGCCCTGCGGCGCGAGCAGCGCCATGACGTCGGCGCGCCCGCCGAAGGCCGCGGTGGGGAACCCGCCGCCCATGACCTTGCCGAACGTGTAGAGGTCGGCCGGGCCCGACGGGTGCGCCTCGCAGCCGTGGTAGCCCGACGCCGAGGCACGGAAGCCGGTCATGACCTCGTCGGACACGAGCAGCGCGCCGTGGGCCTTCGTGACCCGGCGGAGCGCCTCGGTGAAACCCGGGGCCGGCGGCACGACGCCCATGTTGCCGGGCGCGGCCTCGGTGATGACCGCCGCGATCTGCTCGCCCCGGTCGGCGAACGCGGCCTCGAGGGCCGCGACGTCGTTGTACGGCAGCACGATCGTCTCGCCCGCGCTCGAGCGCGGCACACCGGCGGAGTCGGGCAGCGCGAACGTCGCGACGCCCGAGCCGGCCGAGGCGAGCAGGGCGTCGACGTGGCCGTGGTAGCAGCCGGCGAACTTCACGACGACGTCGCGGCCGGTGAAGCCGCGGGCCAGGCGGATCGCCGACATCGTCGCCTCGGTGCCGGAGTTGACGAGGCGCACCTGCTCGACGGGCTCCATCCGCGCGACGATCTCCTCGGCGAGGAGCACCTCGTTCTCCGACGGCGTGCCGAACGAGAAGCCTTGTGCCGCAGCCTCGTTCACCGCACTCAGCACGTCGGGGTGTGCGTGGCCGAGGATCATCGGGCCCCAGGAGCAGATGAGGTCGACGTACTTCTTGCCGTCCGCGTCGGTGAGCCACGCACCCTGGCCGCTGCGCATGAAGCGCGGCGTGCCGCCGACGGCGCGGAAGGCGCGCACCGGCGAGTTGACGCCACCGGGGATGACGCGTCCGGCCCGCTCGAGGAGGGCCGCCGAGGCGGGGGCGTCGGTCGTGTCGGGGGCGGTCGTGGGCTGGGAGCTCATGCCCCCCATTGTCGCAACCGCCCGGACGTCGCCGGTCAGCGGCCGCTGGCGCCCTCGGGGTCGAGGTGGTCGCGGACGATCGCCATGGCGTCGCCGATGGCCTGGAACTGCTCGCGGGTCATGATGTCGACGAGGTTGTCGCGCACGCTCTGCACATGGACCCTCGCGATGTCCTGCACCGCCGCGAGACCGCCGGCCGTCAGCACGAGCTCGACGCCGCGCTTGTCCTCCAGGCACGACTCCCGCGCGACCCAGCCGCGCTCCTCGAGCCGCTTGGCGGTGTGGGTGAGCCGGCTGCGCGACTGCACGACCATCGAGGCGAGCTCGCTCATCCGCAGCCGGTGCTGCGGGCTCTCCGAGAGCATCGAGATGATCTCGTACTCGCTCAGCGCGATGCCGGCGTCGCCGAGCGCCTCGTCGAGGGCCCGCTCGAGCAGGCGCGTGCCGCGTAGCACGGCACGCCACGACCGCTGCTCGCCGTCGTCGAGCCACCTCACGCCGTCGTCCCCTGAACCACCGGCCATGTGCACCTCCTGCGCCCCCTGATCGTAAGGCGTCAGGCGAGCCAGTCGGCCGCGTCGAGGGCGAAATACGTCAGGACGACCTGCGCACCGGCGCGCCGGATCGAGGTCAGGGACTCCAGCGCCGTGGCCCGCAGGTCGATCCAGCCGTTCGCGGCGGCCGCGTGGATCATCGAGTACTCCCCCGACACCTGGTAGGCCGCCACCGGCACGGAGGAGCGGTCGGCCGCGGCGGCGACGACGTCGAGGTAGCTCATGGCCGGCTTCACCATGACCATGTCGGCGCCCTCGGCGATGTCGAGGTCGATCTCCCGCAGCGACTCGACGATGTTCGCGGGGTCCTGCTGGTAGGTGCGGCGGTCGCCCTGCAGGCTCGACTGCACGGCCTCGCGGAACGGCCCGAAGAAGGCCGAGGCGTACTTCGCCGAGTAGGCGAGGATGACGGTGTCGGTGAGGCCCTCGGCGTCGAGCGCCTCGCGGATCACGGCGACCTGGCCGTCCATCATCCCGGAGGGGGCCACGACGTGGGCACCCGCCCGGGCCTGCGCCACGGCCATCTTCGCGTACAGCTCGTTGGTCGCGTCGTTGTCGACGCGGCCCTGCTCGTCGAGCACGCCGCAGTGGCCGTGGTCGGTGAACTCGTCGAGGCACGTGTCGGCCATGACCACGAGGTCATCGCCCACGGCGTCGCGGACGGCGCGGAGCGCGAGGTTGAGGATGCCGTCGGGGGCGATGCCGCCGGACCCGGTGGCGTCCTTGGTCTCCGGGACCCCGAACAGCATGATCCCGCCCACGCCGGCGGCCACGCAGCGCCGCGCCACGTCGACGACGCTCTCGAGGGTGTGCTGCCGGACGCCGGGCATGCTCTCGATCGGGCGGGGCTCGCGCAGGCCCTCGGCGACGAAGACGGGCAGCACGAGGTCACGCGGGTGCACCCGGGTCTCGGCCACAAGGGACCGCAGCACCGGGTTCTGCCGCAGGCGACGGGGACGTTCGATCACCCGACGCTCCTCAGCGGGCGCGGCGGCGCGAGGCCGGACGCTTGTCGCTCGGGCGCTGCACCGGCTGGCCGGCCTCACGGGCCGCGACCTGCAGACCGACGCCGTGGCCGGCCAGGGCGTCGACGAGCGCGAGGGCCGAGGCCTCCTGCGCGAGGACGTCGACGCGCAGGCCGTGCTCCTGGGCCGTCTTGGCCGTGGCCGGGCCGATGCACGCGACGACCGTTGCGGCGTGGGGCTTTCCGGCGATGCCGACGAGGTTGCGCACCGTCGAGCTCGACGTGAAG
>JAEXXY010000078.1 GCA_023451855.1 Actinomycetes bacterium | reverse complement strand
CCTCGACCTGCGGGCGATGCCGCGGCGCCTGCTCGTCGCCGGGCCGGCCCGAGCCGGGCGCTCCTGCGCCCTCGCCGTCCTCACCCGTGCGCTGGTGGCGGCCGGCCGACCCGTCGTCGTGCTCGCCACTCCCCGGTCACCGTTGCGCGCCCTGCTCGACGACACCGGGTGCACGGTTCTCGGTCCCGCCGACCGCGACGCCTTCGTGTCAGCGCGCCGCGCCGACCCGGACCTCTGCGTCGTCGTCGACGACGTCGAACGGTTCGACGGCACCTCGCTCGGAGAGGCGGTGCTCGAGGCCTGCGCTCTCCTCGACGCGACCGAGGGCCTCGTGGTCGGGTCGGCCGACCTCGCCCGGGCCACCGCGGCCTTCCGCGGGCTCGTCCCCGAGCTCGCCCGCGACGGCCACGGCCTCCTGCTCGGGGCCGGCTCCGCCGCCGACGGTGACCTCCTCGGCGCCCGGCTCGAGGGCCCGTTCGAGCGCCGCGCCGGGCGCGGGCACCTCGTCCGCGACGGGCAGGCGGTCCCGGTCCAGGTCGTGCGAGCGGAGCCCGCCCCCGCCGTCAGGACGTGAGGCGGCACGCAGGACGTGAGGCGGCACGCTGGACGGACACGGCACGCACCGCCACCGTCGTTCTGCCACGCTCGGACCCGACGCACGCCCGCCCAGACCCAACGCGAGGAGCTGCCATGCCACGCGGTGCCCGAGAGATCACGCTGCGCTTCCTCGCCGCCCCCACCGACGCCGGCTACTCCGGCACCGTCGGCGGTGGTCGCGTCCTCGAGTGGATCGACAAGGCCGGGTACGCCGCCGCGGCCGGCTGGAGCGGCACCTACAGCGTCACCGCCTACGTCGGCAACGTCCGGTTCACCCGCCCCGTCGAGGTCGGCGACCTCGTCGAGGCCACGGCGCGCATCGTGCACACCGGCACGTCGAGCATGCACATCCATGTCGCCGTGTCGGCCGGCAACCCGCGCGAGGGCGACCTGCATCCGACCACCGAGTGCCTCATGATCTTCGTGGCCGTCGACGCCGACGGGAAGCCGACGCCCGTGCCGGCCTTCGAGCCGCAGACCGACGCCGAGCGCGACCTGCAGGAGGCCGCCGTCGCGCGGATCGCCCTGCGTGCCGACATCGCCGAGGCGATGAGGGCCCAGACCTACAGCGACGCCGGCACCGCACCCCGCGCCGTCCTGCGCTTCCTCGCCGCGCCGACCGACGTCAACTGGGGTGGCAAGGTGCACGGCGGCATCGTCATGCGCTGGATCGACGAGGCCGCGCACGTCCTCGCGACGCAGTGGACCGGCAGCGCGGCCAACGTCGCCGTCTACGCCGGCGGCGTGCGCTTCTACCGGCCGCTGCGCATCGGCCACCTCGTCGAGGTCGAGGCCCGGCTGCTGCTCACCGGCACCTCCAGCATGCACATCAGCGTGCACGTGCGCTCCGGCGACCCGGCCACGGGCGAGCTCGCCCTGACGACGCACTCGCTCATCGTCTTCGTACCCCTCGACGCCGACGGTCGGGCCCTGCCGGCCAGGCCGTGGCATCCGGTCAGCGACGAGGACGCCGCCCTGCGCGATCACGCCCTCGAGCTCATGGAGCTGCGCAACCGGGTCGCGGAGGAACGCCACATCCCCTGAGCCGCAATGCAGTCCACGCCGGTCAGGCCCCTCCGGCGGCGACCTGCTCGATCGCGTCGACGACGACCGAGACGTCCGGCAGGGCCGCCACCTCGGCGGCCAGACCGTGCGCCACCTCGTGGTAGCCGTCACCGGCGAGCACCTGCTCGACGGCGTCGCCCAGCCCGCCGAGCTCCGCCGCTCCACCGAACAGCCCGACTCCTGCCCCGACGTCACGGACGCGTTCGGCGTTGAGACGCTGGTCGCTGGCGAAGAGGGGGACGACCACCTGCGGCACGCCGGCCGCGACCGCCGCCATCGTGGTGCCGAACCCCCCGTGGCCGACGCAGACAGCAGCGAGCGGCATGACGGCGTCCTGCGGCCACCACTGCGCCACATGGGAGTTCGCCGGCCACGGCCTCAGCGAGCCGGGGTCGATGCCTCGACCGGTCGTCAGCAGCACGCGCACGGGTGCCTCGGCGAGCGCCGCAAGCGTCGCCCCGTAGACGTGGCCGAGGTGCCCGAGGTTGCCGGCGACCGAGCCGAAGGTCACGTACACGAGCGGGGCGTCGGCGTCACCCCACTCCGCGGGCAGGGTGCCGGTCGACGCCGCTCCCGGAACGCGGTAGCGCACGACACGTTGCCCCGCAGGGCCGTCGCCGTCGAGCCCGGGCGGCACCGACGTGTAGGTCGTCTCACCGGCGAAGGCCGCGGCGAGCGTCCCCTCCTCGAGCCCCGCCTCGGCGTCGAGCTCGGCGAGCGGGTCTACGAGCAGGGGCAGGGCCCAGCGCTGCATCTGGGCGACGCCGATCGACACCTGGGCGTGGGGCACGCCCGACGCCACGGCCGCCGCGAGAGAGCCGAGCTCGACGGGCTCGCGCACGACGACGTCAGGCCGCCACGAGGCGAGGGTCCGGAGCACGCCAGGGAACGCGCGCCGGGCGTCGAGACGACCGAAGACGTCGCGCACCACGCGTCGGTTGGCCTCGTCCTCGGGCAGCCCCGGCAGCTCTCGGAACACCGCCTCCATGAGGGCGCTGGGCACGTCGTCGAACGGCTCGTGCGTCAGGCCCGCCCGGGCGATGTCCGCGGCGAACGACGCCGGTGCCGCCACCCGCACCTCGTGCCCGGCCGCCGCGCACGCCCGCGCCAGGGGGACGAGCGGGCCGAAGTGCCCGGCGCCCGCGGTCGTCGAGAAGAGGACGCGCACCCGACCAGCGTGGCACGTGACCCGCGCGGAGACTCCCTGTTCACACGCGGTCGGCGGCCCGAGACGCTGCCCCGGGCGCCCACTCCCGACCGCCCACCCCCGACGCGGCACCTCCGGGTAGCACGCAGGCCCGGCACCGTCTCGGGTGCCGGGCCTGTCGTCGTGCAGAGGCGTACCTCAGGCGGTGAAGGTCAGGCCGCCCCAGCCGGGTGCGACGCGGTAGACGTCGCCGGAGGAGAACCTGCCGTCGCCCGTCATCTCGTAGCTGATGAGCGTGCCGTCCTTGGTGCGCGCGAAGAACATCGGCCTGCCGTTGGTCACCTCCGTGACGGCGAGACCGGTGAACGCGCCCCAGCCAGAGCCGAGCTGGCGTCGGGCGAGGAACCCGCCGGTGCCGTTGCCCGGGTAGAGCCAGAGCACGCCCTTGGCGTCGCGGGCCACGAGGTCGGCGCGGTTGTCGAAGTCGACGTCTCCCGTGCCGAGCAACGCCGTCATGCCGCCCCAGCCGGTGCCGAGGGCGACACGAGCACCGAGCGTGCCGCGGCCGGTGCCCGGGTAGAGCCACAGCCGGCCCGACCCGTCGCGGGCCACGAGGTCGGCCTTGTCGTCACCGTTCAGGTCGCCCGGTGCCACCAGGGTGTAGCCGTTCCAGCCGGTGCCGAGCGCGGTGCGCGCAGCGAAACCGCCGGCGGCCTTGCCCCGGTAGAGCCAGAGGGCGCCCTTGGCGTCGCGCCCGACGAGGTCGGCCTGGTCGTCGCCGTTGAGGTCGCCCCCGGCGAGGATCGCGGTGAAGCCGCCCCATCCGGCGCCGATCTTGACGCGCTCGGTCAGTGTGGTCCCGACGTTGCGGTAGGCCCAGAGGTTGCCGTTGGGGTCGCGGCCCACCACGTCGTGGTGCGCCTCGGCGTAGAAGTCGCTCGTGCCCTTGCTCTGTGGCTGGCGGACGTCCCACCCGGCGATGGAGGTGCCCACACGCTCCCAGCCGATGTTGGTGGAACCGTCCTCGTCGCCGGGCTCGTAGCCGTACGGGAACGCCATGTCGATGGTCACGTCGAAAGTTCCCGGCGTCGTTGCGCTCGGGGTGTCGCGCTCGAGGTACAGGGTGCCGTGTGGCACGAACCGTGGCTGGTAGAACACCTCCGTCGTCGACGAGCGGAAGTCGGTCACGGAGCCGTTCGCCAGCCGGTGGCGCAGCGCGTGGGTCGTGCCGTCGGACCACCCGAACCAGATCGTGCCGTCTGGAGCCATCTCGGGGGTGAAGCCACCGGCCGTGCCGCTGATCGGGGACACCGTCGTACCCGTGGCCGACACGAGTCCGAGGCCGGGCGTCGCCACCCCGAAGGTGGAGACGACCAGCGTCGTGCCGTCGGCGCGCCAGACGGGTTCGCCGATGCGGGTGGCCGTGTCCAGCCGGCGCACCGCGTGCGAACCGAAGACGTCGACGAACGACAGGCCCTGCGCGTCGCCGCTGGCCGCGTCGTAGCGGGTAAACGCGATGGTCTGCCCGTCGGGCGAGAACGCCGCGTCGGCTGGAAAGACCGACGCTCCGAGATCGACGGTGAAGACGAGCCCGGCGGTGGAGGCGCGACGCACTTCGAGGACTGCCCGGCCGGCGGCCGAGTCGATAACGCGCGTCGCGGCGACGAGCCGGCCGTCGGTGGAGTACGCCGGCGACACGGTGGCCGACGAGGCGACCCGGTCGCCTTGGCTCCACTGGCCCTGCTGGAACAGACCGCCGCTGCCGCCCACGACGGCGTCGGGGTCGCCCCAGCCGTCCTCGGTCCAGGTGCCGAACCAACCATCGGCGATGCAGTCGGCAAGGACCGTGGTGCCCGAGGCGGTGGTGGACCTCGCGACGAGTCGGTACTGGTAGCCGACGCGCTGGTTGACGCCCCGGTCGGTGACGGTGCCCGAGGCGCCGGAGATCGTGGTGACGGTGCGCCACGATCCACCGTCACGCTTGCGCAGCAGCGCGACCGACGTGGCGCCCGGGTAGGACAGGTGGACGATCGACCGGTCGGTCAGCGTGTTGACGTCTTCCGGCGTCAGCGCGCACGACGACGCGGCGGCCGGCGTCGCCTGGGGCTCCACAGCCGCGCCGGACGTCGTCGCCGACGGCGCGGACGTCGTCAGGCGAACGCCCGACGGACTCGGGGCGGCGGTGCGGCGCGCAGCCCCGTCGCGGGGCGTCACGGAGCGGTCCTGGGCCGAGGACAGCTGGCGCTGGACCGTCTTCGCGGTGCGGGCGACGGCGGCGGAGTCGGTGACCACCCGCCCGCTGCGGCCACGCAGCGAGTCGGGATCGATGCGGTGCGCCGACGACGGCTGGGCCGTCGCGGGGGCCGCGAGAGCGAGGGGTGCGAGCGTGGCCGCCGCGATCCCGAGGGCGAGGGCACGGGCCCCTGACAGGTGACGAGCCAAGGTGAAGCTGCCTTCTCTTGTGTGCGTGGTCGGCCCGCGGTGGGAGGGCCCGCGCGAACCCTAGCTCGCGTGGGCGCCCCGGAGTCCGGCAATGACGGCCTGACTTGTTGCAGGTTCATGCAGGCGCCGCCGGTCGTGCGCCGCCCGCCGCTCAGCGTCGGGTCGGCAGGTGCGTCCGGGGCGCCATCCGTGGGCCGCGACGCGGGCGGTGGTGGCCGGCGAGGCCGAGCAGGTGCTGCACGCGGTAGCGGTGGCCCCGGTACGGCTCGAGCAGCTCTGCCAGGCCCGCGTCGTCGACCGGGGTGCCGGTCAGTGCCCAGCCGATGTCCTTGGCCACGTGGTAGTCGCCGAACGACACCGCGTCAGGGTCACCGAGGGCGCGCTGGGCCGTCTCGGCGTACGTCCACACGCCGACCCCCGGCAGCGCCCGCAGCCGCCGCCGCGCTTCCTCGACCGACAGGCGCGTCGCCTCCTCGAGGCGTCCTGCGTAGCCGGCGGCCCGCACCACGGTGCGCGAACGCGCGCCGTCAACCGACGCCTGGAGCCAGGCCCACGACGGCACGGCCGCCCAGCCCGCGGCCGTCGGTGGCGCCTGCAGGCGCGGGAACGGCCCCGGAGCCGGCGAGCCGAAGCGCCGCACCAGCGTCCGATATCCGCTGAACGCCTCCTGTCCGGTGACCTTCTGCTCGATGACCGCCGGGGCGAGCGCGTCGAACACGAGCCCCGAGCGGGGAACTCGCCAGTGCCCGAACCGGCGCCAGGCGTCGGCCACCGGAGGGTGGACCGGCTCGAAGCCCTGCGGGTCGTCGTCGTCGCCGAGCAGTGCGGGTACCGACCCGAGCAACCACTCGGCGCCGGGGCCCCACGCGCTGGCGTGGACCTCGCCGGTGCCCGGAACGCAGGCCAGGTGGAGCGTGCCCACGCCCTCGGGTGTCTGCGTGGCCCGGGCCGTCGAGCCGTCCGGCCCCCACCACGACGTCGGGTCTCCTGCGCCCCGGCGGAAGACGCCGAGCTGCGCACGGAGGGCGATCTGCCGGTCCGTGCGCCACAGCCGGGTCAGCGGTTCGGGCACGCACACCATCCTCGCTTACACTCGGCACGGTCGTTGAGGGCGCCACGACCGGCGCCGGTGACCAGCAGCTCACACTGCCCTGCCGAAGCCCCGGCGGCCGCTCGACCGGCCGCCGGCCCACAGGAAGAGGACCGATGGCCCGCGAGACGAGCCGAGACCGCCGCGAACGCGTCGCTGCCATGCAGGCGGCCCAGAAGCGGGCCGAACGCCGCCGACTTCTCGTCCTCGTCGGCGCGTGCGTCGCCGTCATCGCGATCATCGGCGCGGCCGTGACGTGGGCGGTCGTGGGTGAGCAGAGCAAGAAGAACGCCGCGCTCGACGCCATCTCCGGCGACGTCGCCTCCGCGCAGTGCGACCCCGTGACCAACGACCCGGCGACGGGCTCGAGTGAGCACATCGGCCCGGGCACCAACCAGCCGAGCGTCACCCACGTCGACTACTCGACGATCCCGCCCTCGAGCGGCAAGCACCTCGCCGCGCCGGTCGTCGACAAGCGCCGCGTGTACACGACCGCCGACGTGCCGGCGGTCGAGACGCTCGTGCACAACCTCGAGCACGGCTACACGATCCTCTGGTACGACCCCTCGGTCGAGAAGACGCAGGCGGCGAGCTTCGAGGCGCTCGCGACGAAGGTCAACGCCATGAAGGAGTCGGCGAACAAGTTCCTCGTCGTGCCGTGGGACACCAAGCGCGGCGCCTTCCCGGCCGGCAAGAAGTACGCGCTGTCGCACTGGTCTGCCGACGTCGACCCGTCCAGCGGGCAGGTCAAGAGCCAGACGGGCCACCGCCAGCTGTGCGGCGGGCTCAGCACGAGTGTCGTCGAGACCTTCGTCAAGCAGCACCCCTGGAGCTCGGCCCCCGAGCCCGGCGCCGCCTGACGCGTCCGGAACCTCCCGTACGTCCCGACCCGGCCCGACGCGTTCCGACGCGTCGGGCCGGGTTAGTGTGCGGGACATGGCGATGAACGGCGAGTACGTCCCGAGCCCCAGCGACTGGGTGCGCAAGCAGGTCGAGGAGATCGAGCGCACCGGCACCACCGACTCCGTGCACATCCAGCACCGCCCCGTCGTGCTGCTGACGATGCGCGGTGCGAAGTCGGGTGCGGTGCGCAAGGTGCCGCTCATGCGCGTCGAGCACGACGGCGTCTTCGCGGCCGTGGCGAGCAAGGGCGGGGCGCCCGAGCACCCGCAGTGGTACCGCAACCTGCAGGCCGAGCCGGACATCGACCTGCAGGCCGGTACCGAGACCGCGCCGGTCCGGGCCCGGGAGCTGTCCGGGCCTGAGCGCGAGCAGTGGTGGGAGCGCTGCGTCGAGGCCTTCCCGCCCTACGCCGAGTACCAGACGAAGACCGACCGGCTCATCCCGGTGTTCGTGCTCGAGCCGCGGGCCGCCTGACGGGTCAGACGGTGAGGTCCTCCTCGTCCGCCACGGCGTCGCGCCGTTCGCTGACGAGGTGGTGCGAGCGGGCGTAGAGCCAGCCACCGAGGGCGACGAGGACGTCGACGATGGTGACGATGAAGCGCGACATGATGGCGACGGCGGCGGCTGCCGGCGTCGGCATGGCCGTGGCGAGGATGAGGGTCAGCAGGCCCTCACGGGCACCGAGCCCGGCCGGCAGCACGATGGTCAGCATGCCGAGCGACACCGACAGGGCGTAGCCGGTGACCGCGGCCACCGTGAGGTTGTCGTGCCCGGCACCGTCGGCGACCGCCCGGGCCAGCAGCAGCGTGTGGACGCCGAAGAAGAGCCAGACGCCGATGAAGGTCGCGACGGCGCGCAGCACGGCACCCGTCGACAGGTCGTGCTCGAGCGGGGGGCGGCGCAGCAGCCGCAGCCCGAACGCGATGAGGGCGTTGAGCAGCCGCGGCACGCAGAGCACGACGAGCAGGGGCAGCGCGAGCAGCAGCCACCAGTCGAAGCCCTCGGACGAGCCGCTCAGCAGGAAGGACGCGGCCGGCAGTCCGACGAGGAACCCGGTGAGCAGGGCGAACCCGAGCGCGAGCAGGCCCGTGACGGCGGTGCGTCGCCGCGGGACCTTGAGGTTCGCCGCGATGTCGGCCTGCACGAGCACCGACCACAGCGACCCGGGCAGGTACTTGCCGAGCTGGCCGACGAAGTAGACGCCCGAGGCCGGCGCCAGGTGCAGGTCGGAGCCGAGGTCGCGCAGGATGGTGCGCCAGCCGAGCATCGTCAGCCAGGTGCCGATCGCGGCGGCCAGCGTGGACCACGCGAACGTCGCGAGGGAGATCTTGTCGAGGTGCACCGAGACGTCGGACCAGTTGCGGGCGACGGCGTAGACGACGGCAGCGAGGGTGACCACCGCGATGGTCACGCGCAGGACGGTGAGGAGCTTCTTGCGGGTCATGTCCGGGCC
>JAEXXY010000056.1 GCA_023451855.1 Actinomycetes bacterium | reverse complement strand
ACCTCGCTCGCGTGGGCCCCCGACGCGACCGTCGTGCCCGCGCGGCGGCCGGTGACGACGAGCCCGGACGCCTCGAGCTCCTTGACGGCGCGGGCCACGGTGTTGGCGGCGACGCCGAGGTCGGTGGCAAGTCCCCGCACGGTGGGCAGCCGGTCGCCGGGCAGCAGCCGGCCGGCCGTGATGAGCGCGGCCAGTCCGTCCCGCACCTGCTCGAAGGGAGCGGTCGCGGCGTCGTGGTCGAGCCGCAGGCGCCCACCACCGCCGGAACCCTCGACCATCACCGTTCGCTCGTCCACGCGGACATCCTGCCGTCTGGCCGGCGTCGTGACCCGCTTCACAGCCCGAACGGGACCCCGGCGTGCTGTAGTACTACAAGAGGTCGTAGCATCTACTACGTCATGTAGTTCGCCAGTCCCCCGCGTCGGGAGCCTTCATGGATGCCACAGACCTGGCCAGATGGCAGTTCGCCATCACCACCGTGTACCACTTCCTCTTCGTGCCGGTCACGATCGGCATGTCCCTCATCGTCGCCGTCTTCCACACGCTGTGGGTCCGCACCCGCAACGAGCAGTGGCTGCGGCTCGCCAAGTTCTTCGGCAAGCTCTTCCTCATCAACTTCGCGCTCGGGCTCGTCACGGGCATCGTGCAGGAGTTCCAGTTCGGGATGAACTGGAGCGACTACTCGCGCTTCGTCGGCGACATCTTCGGCGCCCCGCTCGCCATCGAGGCCCTGCTCGCGTTCTTCCTCGAGTCGACCTTCCTCGGCCTGTGGATCTTCGGGTGGGGTCGCATCCCCGAGAAGCTGCACGCCGCGACGATGTGGCTCGTGCACATCGGCACGGTGCTGTCGGCGTACTTCATCCTCACGGCGAACTCGTTCATGCAGCACCCCGTCGGCTACCGGTTCAACCCGGTGAGCGGCCGCGCGGAGCTGACCGACTTCTGGGCGGTGCTGACCAACAAGGTGCAGCTCGTGACGTTCCCGCACGTCGTCCTCGCCGCCTACATGACCGGTGCCGGCGTCGTCATGGGCGTCGCCCTGTGGCTGATGCGCAGGGAGGCTCGCCGCGCTGCGGAGACACCGCGTATCACCACGCCCGACGCGCCGGGCACCCTTGCGGCCGTGGGCAGCTCGGACGCGCCGATGTACCGACGCGCTGCCCGGATGGCCGCCGTGTTCTGCCTCGTGGCCTCGGCCGGCGTGGCGGTCAGCGGCGACGTCCAGGGCAAGATCATGACCGAGGTGCAGCCGATGAAGATGGCCTCCGCCGAGGCCCTCTACGACTCGGTCCCGGCCGGCCAGGGTGCGCCCTTCTCGGTCCTGTCGGTCGGCTCGCTCGACGGGTCGCACGCCAACGCCATCATCGAGATCCCCGGCCTGCTCAGCTTCCTGGCCACCGGGTCGTTCGACGGCGCCGTCAAGGGCATCAACGACCTCAAGGCCCAGTACGCCCAGACCTACGGCGCGAGCGGCGACCCCCTCGTCGCCTCGGCCACCGGCTACGCGCCGAACATCCCCACGACGTACTGGACCTTCCGCCTCATGATCGGGCTCGGCATGGCCACGGCCCTCATCGCCCTCGTCGTGCTCTGGATGACCCGCAAGGGCCGCGCGCCCACGCAGCGCTGGCTCGTCTGGCTGGCCGTCGCCGCCCCGCTGCTGCCGGTCTTCGCCAACAGCTTCGGGTGGATCTTCACCGAGGTCGGCCGCCAGCCGTGGCTCGTCTTCGGCCTCATGACGACCGCGCACGGCGTGTCCCCGAGCGTGTCCGTCGGCGAGGTCGTCACCTCGATGGTCGTCTTCACGCTCCTCTACGGCGCCCTGGCCGTCGTCGAGGTCAAGCTCTTCCTCCACTACGTCCGCAAGGGGGCCGAGCCCTTCGAGCAGCCCCAGGACCCGAGCGAGCGGGACGAGGACGCACCCCTCGTCTTCGCCTACTGAAAGGCGCGTGACCATGGACCTCGCAACCTTCTGGTTCGTCCTCCTCGGCGTCCTCTGGACCGGCTACCTCGTGCTCGAGGGCTTCGACTTCGGCGTGGGCATGCTCCTGCCCGTGCTCGGCGGCAAGCGCTACGCCACCGACGCCGCCGACGCGCAGAGGCGTCGTCGCGTGCTGCTCAACACCATCGGCCCCGTCTGGGACGGCAACGAGGTGTGGGTGCTCACCGCCGGCGGCGCGACCTTCGCGGCCTTCCCGCACTGGTACGCCACGCTGTTCAGCGGCTTCTACCTGCCCCTGCTCCTCATCCTCGTCGCGCTCATCGTGCGCAACCTCGGCTTCGAGTACCGGCACAAGCGCGAGGACGCCCGGTGGAAGGCGCGCTGGGACCAGGCGATCTTCTGGGGCTCGCTCGTGCCCGCGCTCCTGTGGGGCGTCGCCCTGACGAACATCGTGCGCGGCGTGCCGATCGACGCCGACAAGGAGTTCACGGGCACCGTCCTCACCCTGCTCAACCCGATGAGCCTGCTCGGCGGCCTCGTGTTCGTGGCCCTGTTCGTCACGCACGGCGCGATCTTCGTCGCCCTCAAGACCGACGGGCAGATCCGCCTCGAGGCCCGCGCCATCGCCGAGCGCGTCGGTGCCGTGGCCGCGGTGCTCGCCGTCGTGCTGCTGCTGTGGCTCGGGCTCACCGACGGCAAGCTCGCCTCGTGGGTCACGACCGTCGTGGCCGCGGTGGCCCTGCTCGGGGCGCTGGCGGCCAACCGCGTCGGCCGGGAGGGCTGGGCGTTCATCGGCACCGCCACGACGATCGCCATGTCGGTCGCGACGTACTTCCTCGTGCTCTTCCCGAACGTCATGCCCTCGACGACGAACCCGGCGTACAACCTGACGATCGACAACGCGTCGAGCACCGAGTACACGCTCAAGGTCATGACGATCGTCGCGCTCGTCTTCACCCCGATCGTCCTGCTGTACCAGGGCTGGACGTACTGGGTGTTCCGGAAACGCCTGACCGTCAAGCACATTCCCGATGACGCCCAGCTCGTCAGCACGGGCAGCTGAGAGGACCGCGACGTGAGGCCCTTCGACCCGCGGCTGCTCCGGGCGGTCCCCGCCGCCCGGAGGCCGGTGCTCGCCCTCGGCGCCATGGGCGTCGCGAGCGGTGCGGCGACGATCGCCACTGCCTTCGCCCTGTCGGCCGTCGTCGTGGCCGTCGTCGACGGGTCCTCCCTGATCGGTCCGCTCACCTGGCTCGGCGCGCTCTTCGCCGTGCGCGCCGGGCTAGCTGCCGGCAACGAGTGGGTGTCCGCGTGGGCCGGGGTCGCCGTGTCGGCGGCGCTGCGCTCGGCCCTGCTGCGCCACTGGGGGCGCGTCGACGCCGACGCGGCACCCGACCCCGGGCGTGCGGTGGCGCTCGCGACGGCGGGCACGAGTGCCGTGGAGCCGTACGCGTCCCGGTTCCTCCCGACGCTGGTCACGGCCGCGTTCGTGCCCATCGTGGCCCTCGCGACCCTCGCGGTCGTCGACTGGCCGAGCGCCCTCGTCGTCGTGCTGACGCTGCCGCTGCTCCCCCTCTTCGCCGCGCTCATCGGACACGCCACCGCCGACTCGACGCAGCGCCGG
>JAEXXY010000043.1 GCA_023451855.1 Actinomycetes bacterium | reverse complement strand
GGGGCGGGGGGGGGGGGGGGCCCCCCCCCGGGCCCGGCCCACGACGGCCGGCGCGACCCGCAGCACCCGCACCACCTCCAGCACGACCGCCGCACCATCCGCATCACAGCCCGACCGCACCGGCCGGCCCTCACGCACCATCCGCACACCCTGACTCGACAGGAGCACGTCACATGACCTCCAATCGCGACCGACGCGTCGTGGTCACCGGTCTCGGCGCCACGACGCCCCTCGGCGGCACGGCCCCCGAGACCTGGGAGGCCCTGCTCGCGGGGCGTTCCGGCGCCCGCCCGATGGACTACGACTGGGTCGCCAAGTACGAGCTTCCGGTGACCTTCGCCGCGACCATCGCGACGCCTCCCGTCGAGGTCCTCGCCAAGGTCGAGACCCGCCGTCTCGACCCGTCGAGCCAGTACGCCCTCATCGCGGCCCGCGAGGCCTGGGCGGACGCCGGCGCCCCCGAGATCGACCCGGAGCGGCTCGGCGCCGCCATCGGCTCGGGCATCGGCGGCGTGTGGACCCTGCTCGACCAGTGGGACGTGCTCAAGGAGAAGGGCCCCCGACGCGTCTACCCGCTCGCCGTCCCGATGCTCATGCCGAACGGCCCGGCCGCGGCCGTGTCGCTCGACCTCGGCGCTCGTGCCGGCGCGCACACCACGGTCAGCGCCTGCGCGTCGGGCGCCGAGAGCATGGGCTACGCGATCGACATGATCCGCACCGGCCGCGCCGACGTCGTCGTCGCGGGTGGCACCGAGGCCGCCGTACACGCTCTCCCGATCGCCGGCTTCGCGGCCATGCAGGCCCTCTCGACGCGCAACGACGAGCCGGAGAAGGCCTCGCGCCCCTACGACACGGGCCGCGACGGCTTCGTGCTCGGCGAGGGTGCGGCGGTCATCGTCCTCGAGTCCGAGGAGCACGCGAGGGCCCGCGGCGCGAAGATCTACGCCGAGCTCGCCAGCGTCGGAATGTCCGCCGACGCCCACCACATCACGGCCCCCGAGCCCAACGGCTCTGGTGCGGCGCGCGCCATGAAGTACGCCGTCGAGCGGGCCGACCTGTCGCTGTCCGACATCATCCACATCAACGCGCACGCGACGTCGACGCCGGTCGGTGACGTCGCCGAGTACAACGCCATCAAGCGGGCCTTCGGCGACCACACCGACAACCTCTCGGTCACGGCGACGAAGTCGATGACCGGCCACCTGCTCGGTGC
This sequence comes from Actinomycetes bacterium, assembly GCA_023451855.1. Taxonomy (GTDB): domain Bacteria; phylum Actinomycetota; class Actinomycetes; order Actinomycetales; family Dermatophilaceae; genus Monashia. The sequence goes on along the minus strand of JAEXXY010000043.1, from coordinate 15,683 downwards.
CGCCGGAGCGCTCGAGGCGGTCATCACGATCCAGTCGATCTACAACCGGCTCGTGCCGGCGACGATCAACCTCGACGACCAGGACCCCGAGATCCCGCTCAACGTCGTCACCGGACAGGCGCAGAAGCTGCCCGACGGCGACATCGCGGCCCTGAACAACTCGTTCGGTTTCGGCGGCCACAACGTCGCCCTCGCGATCCGCAGCATCTGACGCGTCCGCCGCGAGGAAGTGCCCACTCGTCACTGTCGTCGAGTGGGCACTTCACTGTCGTCGAGTGGGCACTTCACCGTCGTCGAGTGGGCACTTCTTCATGTCGGCACCGGCGTTCAGTGCTGCAGCCCGCCGCCTGATGCCTCAGGCGATGCGGGCGCGGTGGGCCTCGGGCCGCACGTTCCCCGGCAGCTCGTCGGTGGGCTTGCCCCTGGCGAGCAGCTGCCCGCCCCAGACGCCCCACTCGCGGCGCTGGGTCGCGACGGCGAGGCAGGCCTCGGCGAGAGGGCACATGCGGCAGACGGCCCGGGCGGCGTCGGCCTCCGCGGGGGTGGCCGGCCAGAAGAGCTCCGGGTCCTGCGTGGTGCAGCGGGGCTGTGCCACGCCGACGTCGAACGGGTGCTCCGACGCCGCACGGTAGGTCCACGAGTCGGGCCCCGGTGCGGGAGTGCCGGGCCGGAGCCCGACCTGCCCGAGGGACCGGGGGCGAAGGGTGGTGCGGTTCATGGTCATCGGTCGGGCTCCTTCCCGGCGGTCGTGACGGTGGTCGTGATGCCGGCCCTCGTGGTGGGCCAGGCGGCTGAGCCAAAGGCCTCCCGCGCGAAGTGCAGCTGGACTCGGGTGGGCACGCACGGCTGCCAGCGCAGCGGCATCCCGGCCTCCTCGGGTGTGCGGTCGCCCTTGCGGGCGTTGCACGGCTCGCAGGCGGCGACGGCGTTGGCCCACGACGTCGCCCCGCCTCGGGAACGCGGCTGCACGTGGTCCATCGTCGTGGCGGCGTAGCGGCCGCAGTAGGCGCACCGGCCGCGGTCACGCAGCAGCACGCCCTCGCGCGAGTACGTGGCCCGGGTCCGGCTGTAGAGCCACTTCTGCTCGACGTAGCGCACGAGCCGCACGACGAGCGGCACCCGGTAGGGGCCGAAGCACTCGGTGTCGTGCACCGACACGGGCGTCGCGACGCCGCGCCAGATCATCGCGATCGCGTGCCGGACCGTGACGCGGTGCAGCAGCGTCTCGTCGGCGTTCCACACCTCGACCTGGGTCATGGCGGCCTGCTCCTTCCGTCTCGTGCGCCGGTGTGCGCGTGGGTCGTGCGGGATGTCGGGGACACATGCGAAGAGCCGCCGACCGGAACATCCGGTGGCGGCTCGGTGTGCGGGAGCGGTCAGGCTCGGCGCACGTCGGCGGAGACGCGAAGGGGATGCTCGGGGGTGGGGCCCTCGACGGGGCGTTCGCCCGCGAACGGGTACGACCCATCGACGAGGCACCCGCGGTGCTTCGCGTTGCAGGTCAGGGTCGTGGCCATGTCTCGTCCTCCCGTCACCGGTTCGTCGTGCTGGTGGTCGTGTGCTGAACACGCGCGCAGGTCGGAGCCGGAGTGCGCCGCCCGATCGATGATGACAGCCGGGCGCCCGTCCGCCCACTGGTTTTCCGCCGTGCGGGCACGCAGGCCGACGGGGCGCGAGGAGGGCCCGGGAGCACGAACCGCCCGGGCCCTCGTCGTCCCGCCGTCACCACGCTGGAGGCCGTGGGCGGCGAGAGGCCTGTGTCAGCCGACCTTGTGCAGCCAGCGGACGGGTGCGCCGTCGCCGGCCCAGCGGAACGGCTCGAGCTCCTCGTCCCACGGCACGCCGAGCAGCAGGTCGATCTCGTCCTGGAGCGCCTCGACGTCACCGCGCGTGCGCAGGATCGCCTCACGGAGCCGGTCCTCCTGGATGACGGCGTCGCCGGAGACGGAGGTCATGGTGTGGTGGATGCCGAGGCGCGGCGTGTAGGACCACCGCGCGCCGTCGCAGCCCACCGACGCGTCCTCGGTGACCTCGTAGCGCAGCCCGTCCCAGCCGCGCAGGGCGCTGGCGAGCTGGGCACCGGTGCCGGGAGGCGCCGTCCACGACAGCTCGGTGCGCACCATCCGGGGCGCGGCCGGCTGGGCGAGCCAGTCGAGCGCGACGCGCTGGTCGAGCACGGCCTCGATGGCCCACTGGACATGCGGGCACAGCGGTGTGGGCGCCGCATGGACGAACACGACACCTCGAGTGACCGTTCGCGGCATGACAGACATCCGAACCTCCTCCAGTTGCAGGGACGTCTTCCCCAACGCCTGCCACCTGGGAGCCGGAACCATCGTGCGGTCGTGCTCAGTGTCCGATATGTCTGATGTGGTCGTGCTCCGCGGACGGAGCACTCGCTCATTGTGCCCCACGAGGCACACGCGCACCAGCACTTCTCGAAAACGGGATGAATGGGACACCGCAGGGCCCTGAGCCGGAACGGTGTCGGGACGGTGCCGGAGAGGTGCTCTTCAGGCGCCGGCCGGGACACCCGGGAAGAGGACGACGTCCTCGCCGCGGACCTCGACGCGGTGGGTGGCGACGGGGCGCGTCGCCGGCAGGCACATCGGGCGGCCGTCCGCGAGGCAGAAGCGCGTCGCGTGCAGCGGGCACTCGACCTCGCCCGCCTCGATCCAGCCGTCGGCGAGCGAAGCGTCCTCGTGGGAGCACGTGTCATCGAGCGCGTAGTACGTACCGTCGTCGTCGCGGAACAACGAGATCGGCTCGTCGGTGCCGGTCAGGTCGGTCGGCAGGACGAGGGCCTCGCCCGGCTCGACGTCCCCGACCGCCGCCACGCGGATGCCGTCACTCATGCGTTCTCGCCCTCGCCGTCCTGGTCGCGGTCCGGGGCCGATCGGCCCCCGGCAGGACGGATCCGGCCGTCCCGCGAGCGAGCCTAGAGGGTCACCGCGACACGGCCGGCACAGCCCCGGACCGACGGACTCCCCGCCCGCACCGGTCGCTAGACTCCCTGCCGACCCGGCCCACGGGCACACCGGTGCCGGCGGACGGGTCTCGGGGCAGTAGCTCAGCCGGTCAGAGCAGCGGACTCATAATCCGTCGGTCCAGGGTTCAAGCCCCTGCTGCCCCACCAGTGGTCGACCCCCGCACCAGCGCCGACGCGCACGTCGGCGACCTGCACGCTCGCCCCCTCACGGTGGGCCGGCAGGTCGCCGACGAACCGGGTTCAGATCGTCCGGGGCCCGCGGAGCAGGGCGACGAGGGCCCAGACGATGGCGACGTCGAGGGCGATGATGACGATGGCCCAGACGGGGTAGTACGGCAGCCACATGAACTGCGCGACGGCCGACAGGATCGCGACGATGATGCCGACGACGAACGACCAGCTCTGTCCCATGATCATGGCGACGCCGAGCCCGATGGCGAGCAGGCCGAGGACCAGGTGGATCCAGCCCCATGCCGTCGTGTCGAACTTGTAGATGTAGCTGCCTGTCACGACGAACCGCTGGTCGTTGATGATGGCGGCGAGGCCCTGCAGGGCCTGGAAGATGCCGACCATGACCAGCAGCGAGGCGCCTGCGAGCGTGAGGCCCTCGGCCCACGCCATCTTGGTCGATGAAGGCTGACTCGACATCGATCCTTCCCCTTCCCTCTCACCGGCACGGCCTGTCGACCTGCCCCGTGTCTCGACGCTAGCCGCGCGGGTCGGAGTCCCACTCATCCTTCCGGGTTGAAATGCCGCGCCCGACCGCACATCCGGCTCGGGGTCAGCCGAGGCGGTCCAGCAGCGCCAGGGAGCGCTCGATCACCAGGGCGGTAGCGTCGGCGTCGTAGGACGGCAGTGACGCGTCGGTGAACAGGTGCTGGTCGCCCGGGTACACGAACAGCTCGGCCGTGTCGGGGCCAGCGAGCTGCACCAGCTCGCGGGCGGCGTCGACGTCACCCTCGAGCCCGAAGAACGGGTCCTGCTCCATCCCGTGCACCTGCACCGGGACACCGTCCGGCCACGGACCGAAGGCCCACTCCCCCGTGACGGGGAAGCACGCCTCGTAGAGGAGGGCGCCGCGCGCGCCGGCCCGGGTCTGCGCGAGCTGCTGCGCCCGCCCGACGCCGAAGGAGACGCCGGCGTAGACGAGGGACTCGGGAAGCGGGGCGAGGGCGGCGGCGACGCGGGTGTCGAGCTGCTCCTCGCCGATGGACTTCATGTGCGCGAAACCCTCGTCGATGCTCGAGCTGACGACGCCGTCGAAGAGGTCGGGCGTGTGCACGGTGTGCCGACCATCGGCGCGCAGCGACTCGGCGAAGGCGCGGACGCCGTCGGTGAGCCCCTGGACGTGGTGGAACAGGACGATCTCTGCCATGGTTGACCCCTGTCGATCGGAGTATTCGGAATGATCCACAAGAGTAGAATGATCGAGTGATGTCGGTCAATGATGGGTCGCCGTCGACGCCGCCCGAGGACGCCGCGCAGCGCATCCCGGACTACGACCTCGACGAGCTGCTCGTCGTCACCGCCCCGGAGCAGCTGCGCGCGCTCGCCGACCCGCTGCGGGCCAGCCTGCTCGAGCTGGTCCTCGAGCGCGCGGCGACGGTGACCGAGCTGGCTGCCGCCGTCGACCGGCCCAAGAGCACCGTCGCCTACCACGTGGCCCAGCTCGTCGACGCCGGACTGCTCCGCGTCGTCCGCACCCGCCGCGTCCGGGCCATCGAGGAGCGCTTCTACGGACGCGTCGCGCGGACGCTGTACGTCGGCGCGCTCGGCAGACCGGAGGACCAGCAGCTCGTCGCCGGGATCAACGGCCTGGCCGAGGCCGCCGCCGAGGCGGCAGCCGCCCACGCCGCCGACGAGCTGCGCTGCACCCTGACGCACGCCCGGATCCCGGTCGAGCACGCCCGCGAGTTCTGGACACGGGTCCAGCAGCTGGCGCGCGAGTTCACCCAGATCCCCCGCGGCGGCGAGCAGGTCTTCGGGTTCGCGGCCGGCCTCTACCCCACCGACGCCCCGACGCTGCCCGAGCCGACCGAGGCCACCGAGCCGACAGAGGCCACCGAGCCGACGGAGCCGCCCGGGCCGACCCGGCCGACCGACGGACCAACCGGCTCGCCCACACCCCTGAGTACCGACTGACGCATCCGCACCCCATCCCGTACGGAGCATTCGCGGCATCAGCCACATCCGTCCCATAGGTCACCGGTTGCGGCGGAGTTCGGCGAGAACGGCCCGCTGTCCGGCCTGTCGACCCTATGGTGGTCGACATCGAGACCACCGGCTGCGGGGGGCGCAACAGGTGGTTAGGGTCGAGGCATGGCCAGTGCCCTGCCTGACGAACTCAGCCTCAAGGGGGGTGGCCTTAAGGTGCAGGACGAGACACAACGAAGTGGACCGCGAGTCCTCACGGTGCGCATGAGCGGGCGGTTCGTGCCGTTCGCCGCATCGACGATGGTCCTCGCGCTCCTCCCCTTCATCAGCGCGAGCACGCCAGAGGACGGCGCGGGTGCCGCGGTGGTCCTTGCCGCAGGTGACCGGGCGGCCGTCGACACGGCCGTCGACGGCGTCGAGAGCGCGCGGGACGCACTCACCGGCAACGACAGCACCGTCGCGGCCATCGCGGCCGCGGCGCTCGGCGGTGGTGCCGGCACGACCGGCATGGCCGTCGCGAACGCCGTCGGCGGAGGGCTGGTCTTCCCTGAGATGGGACTGACGCCCCTGGCCGCACCCGTGGCCCCTGGGGTGCCCGGCTTCATCCACCCGGTGCCCGGCCTCGAGGTGTCCGGCTTCGGCCCGCGCATCCACCCGCTGCTGCACCGGCCGATGTTCCACACGGGCATCGACCTGCAGGCCGCCTGTGGCACGCCGATCCGCGCGGCCGCGGCCGGGAAGGTCGTCTACGCACGCGTCTCGAGCTCGTGGGGTCTGCGGACGATGATCCAGCACACCCCGACGCTCAAGACGGCCTACGGGCACCAGTCGAAGTTCCTCGTCAAGGAGGGCGACGTCGTCAAGCAGGGCCAGGTCATCGGCCTCGTCGGCACGACGGGCTGGTCGACCGGCTGCCACCTGCACTTCGACGTCATCGTCAACGACCACTACGTCGACCCCGCCCCCTACCTCGGCTTCCCGGCCTCGAGCGCCGCGCCCTCGACCTACGGCATGGTGCCGAACTACTTCCCGGGTGGCGGCTCCGTGATGACCACGGCTCCGCAGACGGTCCCGGACGGCGACGTGCCGTTCTCCGACGTCGACCCCGCCTCGGCGGCCGGTACGCCTGCCCCGACCAAGGCGAAGCCGGCCACGAAGCCGACGACGAACGCGCCGGCGCCGAACGGCACACCCACGTCGACGCCGCCCAAGTCGACGCCGCCGACCACGACACCGCCGACCACGACACCGCCGACCACGACGCCGCCGACGTCGACGCCGCCCACCACGCCGCCGCCGCCCACCACGCCACCGCCGACCACGACGGACCCCGCGCCCAGCCCGACGACGTCCGCCCCACCGCCGCAGACGGACACGCAGACGCCGGCGCCCGCGCCGTCCCAGGACTCGTCCTCGTCGGCACCACCGCCGCCGCCTCCTCCCTCGACGGACGCGGCGGCGGCTCCCCAGCAGGACGCACCCGCGCCCGCAGCGTCCGACACGACGGCACCTGATGCACCTACAGCGCCCAGCACTGCCACCTCGGCTGCCGCTGCGCCCTAGGCGATGCGCTGAGTACCCGGCAGACACAGCGTGGTCGGCCCCCTGATCGGCCCGTGGAGCCCCGTCCTCGACGACGGGGCTCCAGTGCGTCCGGGCCCGTCCCGGAACTCACGATTCGGGCACGCCGGGACCCGCTGGGTACCTGCCGGGGACCCGAGCCGATAGGTTGCACGGATGGACGACGTGAAACCTGCTGCCGAGGCGTCCGCCGAACACGCCTCGGACCACCGCGAGCCCATGGTCGTCATCGAGGGCGTCAACAAGCACTTCGGTGACCTCCACGTCCTGCGGGACATCAACCTCACCGTCGGCAAGGGCGAGGTCGTCGTCGTGCTGGGCCCGTCGGGCTCGGGCAAGTCGACGCTCTGCCGCGCCATCAACCGGCTCGAGACCTTCGAGTCGGGCAGCATCACCATCGACGGCAAGCCGCTGCCGGAGGAGGGCAAGGCCCTCGCCCAGCTGCGCGCCGATGTCGGCATGGTCTTCCAGTCCTTCAACCTCTTCGCGCACAAGACGATCCGCGACAACGTGACCCTCGGGCCGGTCAAGGTGCGCAAGAAGTCGAAGTCCGAGGCCGACCAGCAGGCCGGCGAGCTGCTCAAGCGCGTCGGCGTCGAGGCCCAGGCCGACAAGTACCCCGCCCAGCTGTCCGGTGGGCAGCAGCAGCGTGTCGCGATCGCGCGCTCGCTCGCCATGGGTCCCAAGGTCATGCTCTTCGACGAGCCCACCTCGGCGCTCGACCCCGAGATGGTCAACGAGGTCCTCGACGTCATGGTGGGCCTGGCCAAGGAGGGCATGACGATGATCGTCGTCACCCACGAGATGGGCTTCGCCCGCAAGGCCGCCGACCGCGTCGTCTTCATGTCCGACGGGCAGATCGTCGAGGTCGGCACGCCGGAGGAGTTCTTCACCAGCCCGAAGAGCGATCGCGCCAAGGACTTCCTCGGCAAGATCCTCACCCACTGACCCGCCCCGACCTCGACACCGTCGGCCCAGGCCGATGCGTCCTCGGCCGGCACCGGCCTCCCACCGGTTCCGACGGGGCGCCCGGCTTCCGGCCACCGACCGAACGACCCGACACACACAGGGAGCGGCATGCACACCGGCATGCCACGCACCACCACCCGGCAACAACAGGAGGAACTCACATGAAGGCACGACGGATCGGCGTGGCGTTCGCGGCGACGGCTCTGGCCGTCTCGCTCGCCGCCTGCGGTTCGGGTCAGCCCGGCGCCAGCGGCGGCGGGGACAACGGCCTGAAGATCGGCATCAAGTTCGACCAGCCCGGCATGGGCCTGAAGAAGGGCACGGAGTACAGCGGCTTCGACGTCGACGTCGCCAAGTACGTCGCCAAGGAGCTCGGAACCTCCGAGGACAAGATCACCTGGGTGCAGGCACCGAGCGCCCAGCGCGAGACGCTCATCAAGAGTGGTCAGGTCGACTTCGTCGTCGCCACCTACTCGATCACCGACAAGCGCAAGAACGAGGTCTCGTTCGCCGGTCCGTACTTCATCGCCGGCCAGGACCTCCTCGTGCGCGCCGACGACTCGTCGATCACCGGCCCCGACAGCCTCACCGGCAAGAAGCTCTGCTCGGTCACCGGCTCGACCTCGGCCCAGAAGGTCAAGGACAAGTACCCCGGGGTCCAGCTGCAGGAGTTCGGTACGTACTCCGAGTGCCTCCCGGCGCTGCAGACGGGCGCCATCGACGCACTGACGACCGATGACACGATCCTGGCCGGCTACGCCGCCCAGGACCAGTACAAGGGCAAGTTCAAGGTCGTCGGCAAGCCGTTCTCGGAGGAGAAGTACGGCATCGGCCTCAAGAAGGGCGACACCGCGATGTGCACGAAGATCACCGACGCCGTCAAGAAGATGATCAGCGACGGCTCGTGGCAGAAGGCGCTCGACGCCAACCTGGGTCCGGCCGGCTACAAGCCGGGCGCGGGCAACCCGCCCACCCCGGCCGCCTGCTCCTGACCGCCCGCACTCGTGGGAGCCGCGGCGTCACCGACGCCGCGGCCCCTGCGGGCCAGATCCCTTGTGCGTGAAGGAGGGACATGCTCGACATCCTCTCGAACTACGACGTCCTCGGCGCGTTCTGGATGACCATCAAGCTGACGGTCTTCTCGGCGATCGGCGCTCTCGTCATCGGCACCGTCGTCGCCGTCATGCGGGTGTCGCCGGTGCCGGTGCTGCGCCGGCTCGGTGCCATCTACGTCAACATCGTGCGCAACACGCCGCTGACCCTCATCATGTTCTTCGCGCTCGCCGGCGTGGGCATCATCCTCCAGGTCAACCTCGTCGACCAGAGCTCGCCCACCTCGGTGCGCGACAGCGCGATCCGGTGGGCCATTGTCGCGCTCTCCGTCTACCACGCGGCCTTCGTCTGCGAGGCGCTGCGCAGCGGCGTCAACACGGTGCCGGTGGGCCAGGCCGAGGCCGCCCGCTCGATAGGCCTGACCTTCGGCCAGAGCCTGCGCGAGGTCATCCTCCCGCAGGCGTTCCGCGGCGCCATCGCGCCCCTCGGCTCCACCCTCATCGCCCTGACGAAGAACACGACCGTCGCATCGGTCATCGGTGTCGCTGAGGCGTCGGCGCTCATGAAGGTCATCTTCGAGAACGAGACGGCGAGCTTCTCCGTCTTCTTCCTCTTCGCGCTCGGCTTCGTCATCCTGACGCTGCCGGTAGGCGTCCTTTTCACGTCCCTCTCGCGTCGACTGGCGGTGAAGCGATGAGCACCCAGACCGTCCTGTTCGACGCGCCCGGCCCCCGGGCCCGACGTCGGTACGCTGTCCTCACGGCATTCGGCATCCTCCTCGCGCTCGTGACGCTCGGCGCGGTCCTGTGGAAGCTCAACGCCCAGGGCCAACTGACGGGCGACCTGTGGAAGCCCCTGATCGACCCCGAGGTGTGGACCTCCTACGTCATCCCGGGCCTCATCAACACGTTGAAGGCCGCGATCGTTTCGATCATCGCCGCACTGGTGTTCGGCATCGTCCTCGGCCTCGGGCGCCTGTCCCACAACGGCGCGGTGCGCTGGTTCTGCGGGATCATCGTCGAGTTCTTCCGGGCCGTCCCGGTGCTGCTGATGATGTACTTCCTCTTCCAGCTCTTCGCCTTCAACAACGTGTTCGTGGCCAGCCTCAACTCGTTCATGGCAGTCGTCATCGCGCTCACCCTGTACAACGGCTCGGTCATCGCCGAGCTCGTCCGCTCCGGGGTCCACGGCCTGCCGAGCGGCCAGGGCGAGGCGGGGCTGTCGATCGGCCTGACGGCCGGGCAGACACTGCGCTCGATCCAGCTGCCGCAGGCGCTGACCGCGATGCTGCCGGCGCTCGTCAGCCAGGTCGTCGTCATCCTCAAGGACAGTGCGCTCGGCACCGCGATCACCTACCCCGAGCTGTTGCAGAGCATGCGCGACATGGGCACGGCGTACGCGACGGTGCTGCCCGCCTACCTGCTCGCCGCGGCCATCTTCATCAGCCTGAACTTCGGACTGACGACCCTCGCCGGACGCGTGGAGCGACGCCTCAACCGGCGCGGGCGCGGGCCGCGCAAGGGCGTGGGAACCGCCACTGGCATCGCGGACAACGCCCAGACCGTGCCTGGCGGGCCGCGTCCCTGACGCGACCGACGAACGACGTTCCACGGACGCCCCCGCGACCCGCTGGTCGCGGGGGCGTCGCACATCCGCCGGTCGCCCCTCGGGGCGGGTGACGGACGCGAAAGACCGCTGCCCACCGGGCATGACGAAGGCCCCGACACCACGGGTGTCGGGGCCTTCGTTCTGGGCGCTCCCCCGGTTGGACTCGAACCAACAACCTGCCGGTTAACAGCCGGCTGCTCTGCCAGTTGAGCTACAGGGGAATGGCTGCTGCGCAACCATAGCAAAGGATCGCGCAGGGACTAAATCGGCTCCGCGGGAGGCGCATCCGGCACTTTTCGACCTCCGGGAGGGCCCGCAGACCGCGCCCGGGGGCGCGCTCACGGTCCTGCCGGACGAGCCCGCCGGAGGTGCTTGCGGACGCCTCAGAGACCGACCTCGGAGCGCAACCGGGCAAGCCGCTCGGCGGCCTCGGCAGCCACCTCTGGGTCCTGCAGGCTCGCGCCCTTGCCCGGGATCGTCTGCTCGAGCAGGCGCCCGGTGGCGAGGTCCTGGCGGATGACCACGCGAACGGTGCGCCGGGAGCGGGTGCGGAACTCGTCGGCGATGACGACGCTGGCCTGGATGCGCTCACGGAGGGTCTGCTGGAGCAGCGAGGGCTCGGTGACCCGCCACTGCGTCGGTCGGTGCTCGACCCACAAGACGGTCAGCAGCCCGGTCTCGCCCTTCCACGTGCCCGACTCGGCCTCGTGCCACGGACGCTCCCACGCGAGACTGCCACCGGCGTCGACGAGAGCGAGGTGGTGCGTCGTGGCAAGCACGTGACCGCCGCTCTCCTCGTCGCGCGCCCACGCGAGCACCTTCTCGCCGGCGGCGAGGGGCACGGCCTCGCGGACGTCGGTGGGCAGCGGCGCCCGGCGGCGCCGTTCGAACAGGGGCATCAGACCATTCCTGCCTTGATCGTCGCGAGCTCGCGCTGGAGGGTCTGCAGGTGCAGCCCCAGCTCGCGACTGCGGTCGGGGGCCGGCTCGTCCGAGTGCTCGATGCGGCGCATCTCGCTCATGGCGTCGGCGATCTGGCGCGTGAGCGCGATGGTGCGCACCCGGTTGAACAGCTCGTCGACGTAGCGCGAGGTCGGCAACCCGGTGACGGCGTCCATCCGGGTGGGCAGGGTGTCGACGGCGAGCTCGCTGACCAGCCCGGCCACCGGGGAGGGGGCCGCCTCGGTGACGGCGGAGGTCCAGGCCCGGACGCTGGTGGTCTCGGAGGAGGCGTGTGCGATGCGGATGCCGTCGAAGACGGCGCGGTGCGCCGGCGCCGAGAACGCGTCGGGCGTCAGCGTGTCGAGCGCGCCGGCGGCGAAGACGTTCGGGAACTGGAGGATGACCTGGAGCAGCTGCCGCTCGGCCATGACGACCGGGTCGCGCCGGTCGGGGGCCGGCATCCCCGAGCCCCCTTCCCCCGCAACGGGTTCGGCGTCGTCGCCGCCGTTGTCGCGCCGGTCACGGGCGTCGCGCGGCTCGTCGTCGACCTTGAGGCGACCGGCACGCGACACCTCGCGCGCCACCTGCTCGACGTCGAGGCCGAGCATGCCCGACACCTCGCGCGTGTACTCGGGACGCAGCGACTGATCGCGGATCGAGGCGACGATGGGCGCGACGGCCCGGGCCGCCTGGACGCGTCCCTCGGCCGTGCCGAGGTCGAAGCGCTTGATCGTCGTGCGCACGGCGAACTCGAACATCGGGACGGCGTCCTCGATGAGCGCCTGGACAGCAGGGTCCCCGCCCGCCTGGCGCAGCTCGCACGGGTCCTTGCCCGACTTCTCGACGGCGACGAACGACTGCGAGGCCCACTTCTGGTCGTCGGCGAAGGCCCGCATGGCGGCCTTCTGCCCGGCGGCGTCGCCGTCGAAGGTGAAGATGACGCGGGCGGGGGCGAGGTCGGCCTCGTCGCGCATCATCCGCCGCAGCACCTTGATGTGGTCGGCTCCGAAAGCGGTGCCGCACGTCGCGACGGCGTTCTCCACGCCGGCCAGGTGGCAGGCCATGACGTCGGTGTAGCCCTCGACGACGACAGCGCGCCGCTCCTTGGAGATCGTCTTCTTCGCGAGGTCGAGGCCGTAGAGGACGGTCGACTTCTTGTAGATCGGGGTCTCGCTCGTGTTGAGGTACTTGGCCTCGATGCGGTCGTCGTCGAAGAGGCGACGTGCGCCGAAGCCGACGGTGTCGCCGGTGATGTCTCGGATCGGCCACACGAGGCGCCCGCGGAACCGGTCGTAGAGGCCGCGTGAACCGCGCCCGGCCAGGCCACCGGTGACGATCTCGTCGTCCTTGAAGCCCTTGTCGCGCAGGTGGCGCACGAGGTCCTCTCCCCCGCGCGGCGCGAACCCGACGCCGAAGTGCTTGGCGACCGCGCCGTCGAAACCCCGGGCGCGCATGAAGTCGCGGCCGGCGCGGGCCGCGGGCAGGTTGATGAGGGCGTCTGCGTAGAACTCCTGGGCCACGCGGTGCGCCTCGACGAGCCGCGTGCGCCGGCCGAGGCCCTCCTCGCGCGGGCGCTGGCCGTCCTCGTAGCGCAGCTCCATGCCGAGCTTCTGCGCCAGGCGCTCGACGGCCTCGCTGAAGGTCAGGTGGTCGACCTTCTGCACGAACGAGATGACGTCGCCGCCCTCGCTGCACCCGAAGCAGTGCCAGGCGCCCACCGCGGGCCGGATGTTGAAGGAGGGTGTCTTCTCGTCATGGAAGGGGCACAGTCCCTTGAGGGAGCCGGGCCCGGCCGACCTCAGGGTGACGTACTCCCGCACGACGTCCTCGATGGACGTGCGCGCCTTCACCGTCGCGATGTCCTCGCCGTTGATCAGCCCCGCCATCTGCCTCCTGTCGCTGCCGCGATTCTAGGTGGTCCGGGCGACCGTGCCCGTCAGCGGCACCACTGGCGGTGCAGCACCAGGGCGCGCACGTCGGTGAGCGAGGCCACCTGGTCGACGATGACACGCAGCCGGGACGCGTCGTCGTCGGCCGCTACGTGGTCGGCCCGGAACGGCACGTCGAGACGCTCCTCCGGCGCCGACGCATACGCGGCGACGAGCTCGCGGAGGATGTCGCGCTGCTCGGCCATCGCGGCGAGCCGCACGTCGGTCGTCATGACGAAGTGGTTGGCGATGGCCTTGAGCACCGAGCACTCGGCGCGCAGGTCGTCGGGCACGACGAGGTCGGCCTCGAACCGGCACAGCGGGCCGGGTCCGTGCCGTTCGCGGGTGGCCAGCTCGACCACGAGGACGAAGTGGCCGATGAGGCGGCTCGTCAGGTCCTTGAGCCTGGCGAGGTCGGCACGCGAGCCGTCGAAGCTGGCAGGCACGGCGTCGGCGGCGAGCAGCCGCTCGAGGGCAGCGCCGAGCACCTCGGCACCGAGGTCGGGCGCGTAGGTGCGTCCCGCGACGTCGAGCACCCCGGCCATGTCGTGCGAGCGCAGCACCCGGGGATCGAGCCAGCCCGACGCGACGGCGTCCTCGACGTCGTGCACCGAGTACGCGACGTCGTCGGACCAGTCCATGACCTCGGCCTCGAGGCAGCGGCGTCCGGCTTCGGCGCCGTCGCGGATCCACTCGAAGACCGGCAGGTCGGACGCGTAGACCCCGAACTTGGTCGTCGGCTGGGGCCCGGCGCCGCGCACCCAGGGGTACTTCGTCGTGGCGTCGAGGCTGGCACGCGTCAGGTTGAGACCCGCCGGCGTGCCGTCGGGGTGGGCCCGCTTCGCCTCGAGGCGCGTCAGCAGCCGCAGCGTCTGGGCGTTACCCTCGAAACCCCCGATGCCCGAAGCGATCTCGTCGAGGACGGACTCGCCGTTGTGGCCGAACGGCGGATGACCGAGGTCGTGCGACAGACACGCGGTGTCGACGACGTCGGCGTCGCAGCCGAGGGCGGCGCCGAACTCACGACCGATCTGCGCGACCTCGAGCGAGTGCGTCAGCCGGTTGCGGACGAAGTCGTCGTGGGCGGGGGCGAGCACCTGCGTCTTGGCCGCCAGGCGCCGCAGGCCCGCCGAGTGCAGGACCCTGGCCCGATCGCGGGCGAAGTCGGCGCGGTCGGCCCGTCTCTGGGCAGGGTCCTCCGCGACCCATCGCTCGCGGTCCCGACCCGTGTAGCCCACGCGCCCGACTCTAGGCGGTGCGCCGCGCCACCCCGTGGATGTCGCCGCCCTCGGAGTCAGAGGTTCGGCAACGGCGATGGATGCGTGCGGCCGTCGAGGTCTCAGCGAACGGCGCCGTCACCCTTGCGGCAGCGGCTCAGGAATCCGTTCGTGGCGGTGTGCCTTGCCCAGGTCGACCCGGAAAGCGACCGACTCCTGGCCCGTGGCGTCCGGCACCTGGCCGGCGAGGGTGAGGTTGGACTCCCAGCGCAGCGGAGAGGTCAGCTCCCCCATGGGCAGCTCCTTGGCTGAACCGTCGGCGACGTCGAACACCGTCGCGACGACGCCGGCGCCCCCGCCGAGGAACCGACTCACGAGGACGAGGCTGCCGTCGGGGGCGTGCTGCGCGTCCAGGCGCGGCGCGCAGGTCAGCGCGTCGGGGTCGAGGGCCGTGCCGACCATGAGGTGCGCGCAGACCTCGTCTCCCGACCCGACGAGGACGACGTTGCGTCCCGCGTCGGCGCCATCGGAGCCCGGCGCGGCGGCCCCGAACCACCGCTCTCGCTGACCCGGCCGCCAGCCCGAGGTCGGGGACCAGCTGTAGGAGTGGCTCTCGGTGGCGGAGGTGGGGTCGAGGAGGTCCTGGCCGTCGACGACCGTGACGGAGTCCTGCACCCACGTCGCGAGGCGGGGCCGCTGCGGCCCGTCCGACGGGAGGGCGACGGACCGCACCGCCAGGGAGGCGACGTCGATGGTGACGAGCCTGGTCGGCGCCCCCTGCGCGTCCCCTTCGACGAGGGCGAACCCACGTGCGCCACCCAGGACGTCGAGCACCCGCGGTCCGCTCCACACCCTCGACCCGGTGCGAGGGCCGCTCTCACGAACCGCCCACACGCTCGAGGAGCCCGGGCCCCGGCCCACGACGAACGTCGTCGTCGGCCAGTCCTCGCCGAGGCCGAGGCGCAGCGAGTGCTCCAGCGTCATCGGCTCGTTCCCGAGGCTGACCGAACCGGCCTTGTCCCTGTACGTGAGCCGCCCGTCGGCACCGGATGTCACCACCGGAGCGCCGACCGGCTGGAACGGTCCACCGAGCGGCAGGGCCGACGCCCAGGCGTACGTCTCGCTGCGCGCAGCGGACGCCGTGGGCCCGGTCGTGGTGGTGGGAGTCGTGACGGGCCGCGAGGTGATCTGGCTCGTCGCGGCCGGGACGGGCGCCGCGAGACGCGGCCCGTGGGCTGCGAGC